>CAZCNI010000232.1:0-4255 GCA_964499765.1 uncultured Polyangiaceae bacterium | reverse complement strand
ACGTGGATCTCTTCGTCGAGCACGCTGAACGTGTGCCCCATGTTGCCGTGTTCACGGAAAGCCTCGCCGTGGTCCGACGTGTACACGATTACCGTGCGCGCTGCTGCCGGTAGTTGCTGCAGGTGGTTCAAGAAGTCGTAGACGTGTGCGTCCTGTTGGTGGACTGCGTTCTGGTACTGGTTGAAGAACTTGTAGTTGTCGCCAGGAGCCTTGCTGCGCGAAGCGGGTTGAAAGGGCTGCGGCGCCGACGGGTCCACCAGATACGGGTAGTGCACATTGGAGAGCTGCACAACGGCGAGAAACGGCTCTGGAAGCGTGTCGAGCTCGTGGTTGACGCGCTCAGCCAGCGTCTTTTCAGGCGCACCCATGTCGAGGTCGGATTCAGGATCGAGCTCGGTGGTGCTGCAGAACCGATCGACTCCGAGGTTCTTTACCCACAGGCGAGTATTGCCGAACAGCAGATTCTGCGACGTCAGGTATGCCGTGTGATAGCCGGCGGCTTTGGCATAATCGAAGATCAGCGGTTGCGTGTGCAGCCGCTCGCGGGATTCCGTTGGCTGCAGGCCTGACCACAACACAGCAAGCGTGATCGCCGTGCTCGAATCCAGCGCGCGCAATTGGTGCAAACCGATTCGTTCGGGAAAGAGCTGGTTGGTCGCTTCCGTGCGACGGCAAGTGGGGTCGTAGTCAATGCAGGCGGCATCTGCCCGCACGCTCTCCAGCAGCACGAGTAGGACATTGCGCGGGTGCGACGGGTGAGGGGTGAGGCGTGGCACGGGCAACGACTGGCGCGCCATCGGCCGCATTTGCCCCGATTGCTCGGTGAAACCCAGGGTGGTGCGCAGAACCCCGCCGACCGCATTGAAGTAGAGCATGTCGGGCGTGCAGGCTTGATACTGCCGGTGTTGGGTCGGCGCGAACATCGATGCAACGAGCAGCATGGGTGCCAAAACTGCCGCCGCCCGTGCCTGGCGCCGCTTGAGATGTACCGAGTGCCGCGCCAACACGAGCAACCCAACGGAAACCAAGAATATCGGCAGCAACACCTTCATGTAGTTACCGAGATCAGCCACCAGTTGATTCACGATGCTGTCTTTGAAGTTCGACGCAAACTCAGAGACGTCCGTGTTCAAGTAGGCATTGTATTGTTCGAAGAAGTAATATTGGCACCCAATGGCTGCGGTCATGGCCACGGCGAACAGCGCGCCGAGCACCCAAGCGAACCCACTGCGACGGCGCGAAGCGGCCGCCAGCAGAACGGCACCGAGCACCAGACTTTCCAACACCGCGCCGGCGTAGGTCAGCCGGTGTATGGCGTCGAAAGCCACGACGCGGTGCCCCCGGTGCGCGAAATCGATCGTCACACTGAGGGCAGCGGGCAATAGCAGAATGAGTGACGCCGCGATTCGCCGCCGGCGGCGCAGCGCTACCCGGTGCTTCGTGCGCACGAGTGGCATTGCGCTGTTCTGAACGGCAGATTCCATAATGGGGTCGACTGTGCGCTCTATCACTTATTTTAGGCGGGCAGTAGAGCAACGATGCTTCGCGAATGGGGCAAGCACTGTCGGTCTGCGCGCACAATGGGGCCGAATTCGTGTAAGCGCCAAAAACGAGATGTCCGAAGCTTCATTTGTCGAGGCGCGACGCACTGGGAAAATGAGCGCGCAATTGGTCCAACACCGCCGCCCAGGGCACTGTCTGCGCAGCCGCAGCAGTGGCGGCCTGTAGGTAACTGCGCCGCGGCATGAGTGTCGCCCCAAGGCTTGCCAGATGCGGCGTCAGAAACTGCACGTCGAACAGCGTGAATCCAGCTGAAAACAGGCTGCTGACTGCGCCAACTAGCGCAACCTTGGAAGCGTTGGTGGCGCGATGAAACATGCTTTCCGCCGCGAAAAGCGCACCCACCTGCACGCCATAAAGGCCACCCACCAGCTCGGTATCCCGATACACCTCGAAGCTGTGCGCATGACCGAGATCATGCAGTGCTATGTAAGCGCTCCGCATATCTTGCGTAATCCACGTGCCTTCAACACGATCGGCACAACCGTCAATCACGCCGGCAAAATCCCGATCCGCGCTGACGAGAAACGATTCGCGCTGCAGACACCGACGCAGGCTTCTGGAAACGTGCAGGTTCTGCAGCTGCAAAACGGCTCTGGGTTCAGGAGACCACCACAAGATGGGCGATCGGTCATCGAACCACGGAAAAATCCCAGCACCATACGCGGATATTAGGCGCGCCGGCTCAAGCCCCCCCCCTACAGCAACCAGACCTTCATCTGCGTCGGCCAGATTGGGGTCCGGCCAGCACGGATCTGCTCCTTTGGGCAACAGCCACGGACGAAACTGCTTGGACGAACCAGGGTCACGCATTGCGGTAATCTAGTACCACACGTTGCATGATTGGGTTGGTGCGGCACATGGAATCGCTGGTCGTCGCGCGCTCGGTGCTACAATCCGCAGATGGTTGGAAGCTCTTCGCTCCGGTTCGTTCTGACTTCTTCTTTTGCACTGTTGGTTTCACTTGGCCTCGCCGGCAAGGCGAGCGCCCAGCTGATGGAACCCCCCGACTCGGTCAATACCCAAGGCTTTGGACCGATCCCGGTGGATCCGAGGACGCTTTGCACATCGACAAAAGTGGGCGGCTCCATTGGCTGCACCGGAAAGACAGATCAGGGCGACTACCAGCAGTACTCGGGCAATGCGAACACGCTCGACAACATGTCGTTGATTGGGCTCTTCAAGTGGTACGAACCGGACAGTGCGGGAAAACCGCTCGTCGACTTTGCCAAAGACGCACAGACCCAGCCCGCAACCTTCAACCCGCTCTGCAGTATTCAGGGCAAGATGGTATTGCACGGCGGCGGCTGCTTGGTTGATTTCGGCTGGTACTGCGCTGATGGTACGCCGAACCCAACGATTCACCCGCTGGTATCGTCGGACGAGATCTTAGCCTACGCCAAAGCGACTAATCCTCCTTACCCCACAGCTTGGCAAAACTCTGACGGCGCCTTTTTGCCCAAGGTGGGCTATGAGATAGTTGGTGCCGCGCTTTCGGACGTCCCCAACAACGCGGACTTCAAGGCGTGCTCGACCAAGAAGATTGGCTTTGCTGTCAAGGGCAATGGCACGAAGAACTGCATCAGCGCAAGTTCCTGTGCCTGCACGCAGAACAAGTACACTGAGCGAGCGCTGAACCAAGTCGCGACGGCTTCGGGTCAGAACTATATTGCTGCCGTCGTCTACGCCTCCGTAGCAACGCCCGGACGATTCTACATTGCCGTGGAAGACTTACCCACGTCGCCGACGCAGTTCAATGCGCCCTACATCAATCACACAACCGCGGGCGACGAGACTTGGAACGCCGATGGTGACTTCAATGACTTCGTCTACACCGTCGAGGGCGTTGTGTGTCAGGGCGGTGGGCAACTCTGCACCGTACCTGGGCAGCAGGGCATTTGCGCCACCGGCGTAACCTCATGCGTCACGGACACCAACGCAACCTCTACGTGCGACCCAGTCTTCACGCGCCAGAACGAGACGTGCAACGCAATTGACGATGACTGCGACGGCGCCATTGATAACGGAGACAATCTCTGCCAAACGGGATACACCTGCTACAAGGGCACTTGCGTTACCACGTGTGTAGCCGGGGGCGAGTTCGCGGGGTGTCCTTCTGGTCAACTTTGCGTGAACAACCTCTGTGTGGACGCAGCCTGTGCTGCCGCCAATTGCAGTGCAGATCAGCGATGCGTGAACGGCACTTGTGTCGGCGGTTGCGACGGCGTTACCTGCTTGGCGGGTGAACAGTGCGTAGGCGGCAAGTGCGTGGATCTCTGTGATGCCCGCACTGCAGCAGGACTGCCCGCATGCCCCACCAACTTTGTTTGTCAGAACGGCGCTTGCGTGCCCAACTGCACGTGTCTTCCTTGCCCGTCGCAGGACCAAGAGTGTCAGACTGATTCGACGCAGAAGACATTCGGTCGCTGCGTGGCCACGGGTTGCAGTGATGGACACTGCGGTGACCAACTCTGTGTGCCGGGTCCCGAGTGCATCACACCCTGCGACCCCAATCCTTGTGGAACCGGCCAGACCTGCACGCCTGCCACAGTCTACAATCCTAGCCAGGACAAGGACCATCAGTACAGTTGCACGAATCCCAATGACACAACATCCGGTGGCGCTGGCGCAGGTGGCACATCGAGCGTGTGCCTCGGTTGCACCGCGGCCGGCTCAGGCAATAACACAGGTAATC
>CAZCNI010000231.1:0-4258 GCA_964499765.1 uncultured Polyangiaceae bacterium | reverse complement strand
AGAAGGTTTTCCGGAATGGCTCCGCAATTGACGGCTACGAACGCCCCTGTCCGCTTGCTTCGGCGATGCAGAGCTCGCGCAATCAGTTCTTTGCCAACGCCACTCTCCCCCGTAATGAGTACTGTCGTCTTGTACTCGGCAATCTTGGCAACAGTTCGAAACAACTCCTCCATGCTGGGCGATTTGGCCAGAATGTCCTCGAACTGATACTCCTTGCGAATTTCCTGGCGTAGCGCTCGGTTCTCACGCCGAAGCAGCTCGCGCTCCTCTGCCTTGCGCAACGCGAACACTATCTCATCCGGCTTGAATGGCTTGTGCACATAGTCGTAGGCGCCTGCCTTGATGGCTTCGATTGCCAGATCGAGATTGCCGTAGGCGCTCATTACGATGACCGTCGTCAGATCACCCTTGGCCTTGAGCGTAGCCAGCAGGTCCATGCCCCCCATCTTGGGCATCTTGACGTCGGTAATAACGAAGTCGGGACCAAACCCTTCCACGAGCGCAAGGGCCTCCTCACCGCTCTGTGCCGTCTCTACCTCGTAACCATGCCTCCTCAGCAGAGTTCGCAGAACGATTCGAATATTCTCCTCGTCGTCAACAACCAGTACTCGTCTCACTACGCAACTTGGTAAGACGAAGTTCTGGGTCTACGCAACCCATTGCGCAATTACTTCGTAACACATGGATATTATTGTATTTTTATGCACAAGGATCGCCGACCAATACGAAGGGGCGGAAAAAGTTGAGTATTCGTAAGCCTCAGCTTCTGGTACTGGGCTCTCCAACATGCTTTGCGGAATTGACCTCCTATTTACAGGCCAAGCGGCCGCTTTGCGGCGCAAGTTGCGGACCAGCAAGGTCGGATGCCTCACCCATTGTGCAGCCGTGGACCGACGGGGCGTGCGGACGCTCGACGTGCTCGAAGAACTGGGCGCGAGCTATTCGGCCATTTTCTCGCCAGAGCACGGTCTCGAAGGAGTGGCTCAAGCCGAGGAAGCGGTGTCTAGCGAGTCCAGTACAACTAGTGCTCGCTGGTCTTCGAAAATTGTCAGCCTCTACGGCACGAATGTCGACTCCTTGGCGCCGACCAGCGAAGCACTCAGCGTGACTGACATTCTTGTCATCGATTTGCTGGATGTTGGAACACGATTTTACACCTACGCGTGGTCAGCGTGGTTGACGCTGCAAGCTGCGGCGCGTCAAGGCATACATTGCGTTGTGTTGGATCGCCCCAATCCGATTTCGGGTGACCCCTCTTTGCAAGAAGGAGTCCCTCAATCTCGGGATTTTCTTTCATTCGTTGGCCTGGAACCCCTTCCGATTCGACATTCGATGACGCTCGGTGAGCTGCTCTGCTACTTGGCGCACCAGGCAGGACTGCCGCTTGGACCCCAAGGTGCCCTCAGCGTGGTGCGCCCCCAAGGGTGGGAGCGACATCGTACTGCAAGGGCATGGGGTAGGCCCTTCGTTCCCCCCTCCCCCAACCTCCCAACACTGGAGACAGCTCTCGTGTATCCGGGCGCATGTCTCGTGGAAGGTACTAACCTGTCCGAGGGCAGGGGCACGACGCTGCCGTTTCAGACCATTGGCGCACCCTACGTTGACGGGGAGCGCCTCGCTGGCGATCTGCTCGCACAGGGTGTACCGGGTGCATGGGTGAGACCGGTAACCTTCAGACCAACCTTCGACAAGCACGCTGGTCAGATCTGTCAAGGCGTCATGCTCCACGTGACCGACCCTTCGATATTTAGACCCGTCGCAACCTATATGGCTCTGATTGCTTTGGCGCGACTTCAAGCACCTGAGCAGTTCCAATTCGCGGAGAAACCCTATGAATTCGAAACGACTCGGCTCGCGTTCGATCTACTGACGGGATCATCCGAAGCACGGCTGTCGATGCTGGCCGGAGCACGAGTCGCAGAAACCGTGGAGCAGATCGCTCCGGTAGACCCAATCTGGAAATCAGTCGTGAGCGATGCCGAGCAACGGGCGGACGCGGCATCCGCGTAGCAATACCTGGCCAATGTTCCAATGCGCCGACCGCTAGTCATCGCTGGGACACGACCGCGTCGCACAGCACTTGGTTGCGTAATGTTGACTTACCATTTAACGGTAACGGTCGGCGGCTGCGTTTCGACTTCGGCTTGAGCCAAGTCGACCGTTACTTTTGCTGCCAGCGAACCATGCTTCTCAAGCCTTCCGGCCACAGCCTGCGTGATATCAGCTCGAGCAACTATCTGTTCAGAACGAAGTGAACGTACGACTTCAGGGGGACCAATCACGGAAACATCGACGGTTCGCGGGACTGCGTATGCGCCCACGACGCCAATGACTTCC
Organism: uncultured Polyangiaceae bacterium; assembly: GCA_964499765.1. Lineage (GTDB taxonomy): Bacteria > Myxococcota_A > Polyangia > Polyangiales > Polyangiaceae > FEN-1139. Next base: position 1,921 of record CAZCNI010000231.1, on the reverse strand, counting down.
ACCGGTCGATTTGAGAATCTTGCTTCGCTCACACGCCGCGCAATGCTAACCGACATGGTCGCCGCGTGCGCGCCCAGAATTGCAACACGGCCGGGAGGTGCGTCAATTGCAATTCGTCGCCGATAGGTTCCGTCGGTGAGTCCAGAAACATCAAATGAGGCCAATCGCACGAACTGCATGACCTCGACGAGCTCTTCTGGTCCACGCACGGTAACCTGCGTTGGATCAACTGCGGGCTCGCCCTTCACCACGTACCCGTCTGCCGGTTTACCCGTCACAGACGCCTGGACTGAAACGCGGCGCGTAATGACATTTTGCCATTCAAGAGGAATGCTAGGGGGATCAATGACCGTAATCTCGAGGCCATGAGGTATCGAGAACATCTTGGGGTCAAACACCAACGTGCTCTGCGACCCTTCGTGCAGATCGACTTCCACCGGTGCAATACCCGTCTGCATGAGTCCGTCGATGGCACGGGTTGAACCTCGCAGGGAAACGTAGACGCTGGCCGGGATCGGCGTCATCAGCTCCCGCTCAGCACTTTCTGGCGGCAAACGCAGAATCACGCTGACCGGCACGGTTCGCTGTTGGCGCTCCTCTTGGGCGTGCAGGAAGGCAAAGAGTCCAAGCGCAAAAACCAAGCTGAGAACCTTGAGACCCAAGTTCTCGGTGATGGCTCGCCTCAATGCAACCAGAACTGCGACGAAAAACCCACTCGCACTCATCGCCCCGTGTCCTCCTCGGTGCTCTTCGGCAGCACCTCAGGGGGGTGTTCTGACGCAGACGACTTCACTGGTGTGCCAGAGCTGTCGGCGAGGGAGTCGTCTTGAGCACCGACCGGAGTCGGTGTTACAGCGCTGGATGCCCCCCCCAGAGTATCTCCGGCTCGCGCTGGCATGATCACGCGCGGAAGCAGAGCGGGTGTCTTGGCTGCTTTGGGAATTCTGGGCATCCCATCTTCCAATCCCGTCCTAGTGCGCAGTGGTGCCGGAAACTCACTGTCCGCCGATTTTCGCAGACGCGGCGGGGGATCGCTCTCGCGTGTACGCATTCGCAACGTGTCCTCAGTCACTTCCCCGTTCGGCTTGGGGCGAATCGATCCAGGCCCCTCCACTTCACCAGTGATGCGTGGTCGAGTGATGGCAATCGGCGTCGCGTCAGGTCGAACCGAAGCAGCTCGACCCTGTTCCCCTTCCACTGCTCTACGGCCTTCTGACGTCGATGACGGTAACGGCGTTGCAACACTTGGACGGCGAGCTTTTGCGGCTCGTTTTCTGACTGATTTGGGACTGAAAACCGCCTCCAACATGATGCGCAACTTGGGACCATCCAGATTGGAGGCGATGTTGCCATTGAAGCAAAAGGAGATATTGCCTCGTTCCTCACTAACTACGACGACCACGGCGTCCGTTTCTTCCGTTATGCCCAGAGCGGCCCGGTGCCGCGAGCCGAAACTGCTGTCGACAATTCGTTGTTCTGGCATGGGGAAGAAGACACCCGCCTTTGCAATGCGCAAATTGCGGATGATGACTGCGCCATCGTGCAGTTTGTTGATCCCTTCTGGAACGAAGATCGAGACAAGCAGCTCGCGCGTCACCGCCGCGTCCACCGGATGGCCCTTGTGGGTCCCAACGAACTCGTCGAGGTTCGCCTCTTGTTCGAACGCAATCAACGCACCGATGCGGTGGCGAGCAAGTTCTGTCGCAGCTTCGATAACCTCGTCGAGAACTTTATTGCCAAAAGTACGGCCAAAGCGAGCAAGGAAGGCTTGACTGCCAATCCGCTGCAACCCTCGCCGGATGTCGTTTTGGAAAACGACTACGATGATCAGAAGGAGACTGCTAAAAAGCGTACCAAGGATGCTAGTGACGGTAACCAATTCAAGTGCACGGGCCGCTGCGAACGATGCAAGCAGTATCAC
>CAZCNI010000230.1:0-4259 GCA_964499765.1 uncultured Polyangiaceae bacterium | reverse complement strand
GCGAGCGTTTACGGTCGCGAGGAGATTCAGGAACGCCACCGGCATCGCTTCGAGGTCAACAACGACTATCGCGACCAACTCGCGAAAGCGGGGCTCGTGCTCAGTGGAGCCAGCCCTGATGAGAGGCTGATTGAGATGGTGGAGTTGCCCGATCACCCCTATTTCATTGGTTGCCAGTTCCATCCGGAGTTCAAGAGCCGTCCACGTGCACCGCACCCCTTGTTCTATCGATTCGTGCAAGCGGCGATTGCTCAACGGGACAGTGTCGGAACGGCAAAGAAAGCCGAATCCACGACGACTACCGTTGTGAGCGCATAGTAGCCGCCGCTGGGTCTGGACCAGCAACGGAGCCGTGGGTCCACACTCGTTCACTCTTGCCTGGACTCGCGCCGGCCAAGCAACGGTAACCCGGGCCGATGATGGCCATTGCATGGCGAGATATGCACCTGCGGTGAGGGCAAGTGGTGCCCACGTCGCGCAGGTCGCACCTGCAGCGGCGGCAAAAGGCTCTTGCGCGGCGGGAGATGGATCTGAGGCGGCCTCAAGAGGCTCTCGCGCGGCGGGAGATGGACCCGAGGCGGCCTCAAGAGGCTCTCGCGCGGCGGGAGACGGACTTGAGGCGGCCTCGAAAGGCCCTCGCGCAGCGGGAGATGGGTTTGCGGTGGCCGCGATAGGTCCTCGCGCAGCGCGAGCCGCACCTGCGGTGGCCTCGGTAGGATCTCACGCTGCAGCAGGGGACATGCAGAAAGTGCCCGACCCCATAGAGCAGCCGCGCGGCGTTCGTTCATTCATGTGGAGCTGGTGTGAGCACGGACCAAACAGGACCTGGCTGAACCGTTACCGAATGTGCGGTACAGCGATCCCCATCAACGATGATTGAGCCCGTGCCGCTGAATCTCATTTTCCACTGCTTCACTTGCCGGTCTACGCCGTTCGGATCGCGTAGCGCGCGTCCCGTGAGCACGCGCCAGAATTGTGGGCCCAGTTGGCGGGCAGGCAGACTGCTGGAAACAAGCGCGATTCGCTCGGGATCGTCACCGGCTCGATAGGTTACCTGGATACCAAGTCCAACGTCTTTGAATACGGAGCTAACGATAAGCGTAAAGTGCCGCATCGGGACAATTTGCTCATCAGCGAGTAGTTGACACTCGGTCGCTTGCATGATGCTGCGCGAGAAGGAACTCGAGACGAAGCTGCCCAGAAAGCTCTTCACGGCAATCCTGCAGGCGGTTCCCACGCCTGGAGCTTCTGCGGCCTCGTAATGCTCAAAGAATTGCGCCACGAGACCGGCACCCACGGTACAGCCAATATGCTCGGTGTTGTCGAGCGTTACCGAGAGCGTCCTCTGCCGGTTCAAAATCATCGCGGGGTGTGACAGCCACGCACGGAGGTTTCGCCATGGCGCTCTGCCGGCGTTCCAACGGGCGCAAGTAGTGCTGACCGTGCCAAAGGGGATCGGAACTAGCACCGGAAGTGCGTCAGGGCCGAGTACTCGATACAGACACGACATTACGCGCATTAACGTGCCGTCACCACCAAGGACACCCACCTGCAAACCGGGTTGACGAGGCAGTGCCACCACTTGGGCCAAGAGTTCGCTCTCCGTGCCAACCGGCAGCAATTTGACGTAGCCATCGCACACGGCATTAAGCCGTTTTTGCGCGGCGCGACTCGGCAAAAGTTTCCCAGCCGAGGGGTTTACGAACGCGATTCGATTCGATTGATCTATGCTAGGGGTCGCTGTCATGGCCCGTTGGTTTGCTATTACCTCATTCGTCATACTCGTGCAGGCGTGCGCCGAGCGGCCGTGGATCACCGAGGCGCGCACGGGAAGTCTGGCCAATCTCAAGCGGTACACCGAGGTTGCATCGTCACGTCACCAGTTCGACGAGAAAGGAATCGAAAGGCTGGCGACGGCCGTTGCGGAGCGTGAGATTGCGACGGCCGACGATCGTGATGCGTACCAACGGGTTCTCGGTCTCCGACCATGCGTTTCAGAGCTGTACTGGTCGCTGCGCAGGCAGAGCCTGAAACGGAATGAAAGCTCCGCGGCGGCAAACCTGTTGCTCCTTGATTCAGGTTGGATGGATAGTGACCAGCGACTGCGTTCGTTCGGCGATGACACCAATGGGGCTTGGCGAGCCATAACCGTGCGCGCCTCGCAAAGCCAGTCGTTGCGTCCGCTTGTCCGTCGAGCGTTGCTGGACCCGGATTCACGCGTCCGTTACGCCGCAATCATGACCATCCGAGCCAACCCGTTGCCGGGCGATAGTGGAGCATTGTTCGACGTCGTGCATCTGGATCCGGACGATTCGCTGCGGGCGCTTGCAATGGCAGCACTTGGCGAGACCGGCGACCAGCAGTCAATGCTGCTAGCCCGTGACCTCTGGGACACAATGGACGAGCCACTGCGTCTAGCCTTTCTGCAAGCACTCGCTCTGCCCGAGATGAGCAAGGCGGTGGGGTTCGAAATTCTCTCGCGCACGATGCAACTCGACGACGCAATGCCCGGGCTCGTTGCTGCGAGCCTCCTGTATAGAAGTGAAAGCAATTTCTCCCGGGCTGCGCTTGGTCGACTAGTGCGTGGCCTGCGTTCCGGAACGAGCTCGGAACAATTGCTCGCGTTGGCCACCTTGGGAATGCGTGAGGCTGAGCTACTGCCTGAGATTACGCGGTTGGCGCGCGACGGTGTGCCGTACGTTCGCGTCGCGGCCCTGGATTTGCTTCTTGAGTCCGGGCGTGACATTGCGGCTTGCCGGCAGCGACTCGAGAGCATTGCGACGTCACGCGATGCCGACGCGGACGAGGCCAATCGTGTGTTAGCTCGGCACGGCAACTTTCCTGCCCTGGGGCGCTTGGAAAAGCGACTCAACAGCGCGCTCGCGAGTGAGCGATTGGCTGCGGCTCGCATGCTAGTGAATCTCAAGCGGTGGGATGCCGTGGCAATCGCGCTCGCCGACGATCATCCCGGCGTGCGCTTGTCTACTGCCTGCATCGTACTGTCAGAGCACTAGATTTTTATCACCTTCCACTCGCCGCGGCCAAACTTCCAAGCCATTGCCGTAGCGAGAAGGAGGACATAGGTAACGGCTGCCAGCCAAATGCCGTTTAGACCCATCTTGAGCGTAATGCCAAGCAGCCAAGCAAGCGGTACCAGACAAGTGAAATGCAGGATGAGTTCAGCCACCATGACGAACTTGGTGTTTCCAGCACCGAAGAGAGCTTGAGTCAGAATCATGCCAACCGCGATAATCGGCGTGCAAACACCCATCAAGCGCATGGGAAACAGCGCTGCCTGTCGAACGGCATCACTGTGAGATACGAAGGCTAATATCTGCTGCGGAAACACCAGACCCTCGAGGGCGCCGATACACCCAAAGATTACCAAGCCGAGTTTGACGGAGACCCAACCGAAGCGTTCGGCTTTATTGGGATCGCCAACTCCTAGTGACTGGCTTACTAGTGTTGCTGTCGAAGTGCCGAATGCCAGACAAGCGGTGAACGTCAGTTTTAACACACCGACGATGACCGTAGTTGCCGCACTGTTGATCGGCTCAGCCGAGCCTGCGCCACACGGGTCAGTGCTGACTACGCGTGTGCCCATGAGCGTGTCGAGGCGACTCACGATCATGGCAAAGAGCAGAAAACCCGTCATGACAACCACAGTGGCAATCCCCGATGGAATCGACAATCGCAGAATGTCCCAACTGATGCGAGGCGACCATTGCCGCACGCGATAGGGCCGGAAGCGCGTAAAGATACTAGGTGACAAGGTCCAGGCAATCATGATGAGCAAGCCGACCCAGGTCGAAATGAAACCAGCCAGGCCTGCTCCTGTCATGCCCATGCGCGGAAAGCCCCCACGGCCGAAGATCATCCCCAAGCAGAGCAGCACGTTGATGGCGTTCATTACAATTGCGCTCACCATGTGTACGTGAGTCTTTCCAATGCCATCGAAGAATGACTTGAACGAAAAAGTCGCGACCATGGAAGCGATGCCGAGAAGTCGCCAGTGAAGATAGCCCGTCGCGGCTTGCTGCACCGCGGGTACCTTGATAATCAGCGGCAGTGTCAAGGGGAGCGTTACGTATGCGAGCACCGTAAAAAGGACGCTCGTAATCAAGGCGATGGCCCACGAATTGACCAGGACGGTTCCGGCATCTCCTGGCTTGCCCTCGGCGAAGCGCCGCGCGGTAAGCGCTTGCGTACCCACCGATATTGCGCTCAGGGATCCGCCGAATAGCCAAAGTAGAATCAGC
>CAZCNI010000229.1:0-4285 GCA_964499765.1 uncultured Polyangiaceae bacterium | reverse complement strand
TGGCCCTCGACAGCATCTCGAAGGACAACGAGAAGTCGGCTTGGTACCAGACACGCGAAGTCTTCGAGTACCTCAAGAAGCTGAATGATCCACGCGTGGGTAATTGGCTGGCACCCTACATCGAGACCAAACCCCATATTCATTGGCAGACGATGGCTGCCATCGTGATGGCAATGGTGGGTGATCCACGGGGCGTACCAACGTTAGCCAAGCGCTTACGTATGGATCCACTCAAGATCTACAGCGACCAACATGACTGGGAAATGGAACTCAAGCGTGACGACAACGAACGCGTTGAATCCGCCCGCATGATCGCAGATCTTGCGCAACTGCATCCGGAGAAGGTGGAAGAGATCAAGCAGCAATCAGAAGATGCGCTGATCTTCTGGATTCATGAGTTGCCTTCACCCCACGCAAACGGCATGCGTGCCCTCGCGGCTTCTGGCTCCAAGAAGGACATCACGGCATTCCGCAAGTGGTCGAACCCGGATGTGGCACTGCCTAAAGAAGGCCAGCAGCCCCCAATGCCCGAAGAATGGGTGATTTCGCAGAGTGCGCTCCGCTACGTCGGTTGGCTCAAGGATGCCGAGTCTTGGGATGTCTTCGAGAAGATGCTCAAGAAGCGTCCCAAGGAGATCGACGCCACCATGGACAGCCTGATGCAAGGCGGTCTCGCGATTCTTGGCATGACGCTGCGCGCAGTAGGCAAGGGTGCTGCGGAAGGTATGAGCGAGTGGGGTGACCCCAAAGGCTTCAAGCCAATGATGGAGTACATCCAGGACGTCAAGAACAACGAGCAGAGCCGGATGGACGCCTGCGCCGCGTTGGCTTGGGTTGCGACCGATGAGGATATGCTCACGGTTGCCAAGAAGATCGATGAATACAAGGGCACCCTGAAGTCCGATCAATTCCGGCGCATGTGCTTGCTCGAAACGCTGATTACGCGTCCTGTGCCGGGTACCGCCCCGGCGTTGATTGGCCTCATCAACAAGGACTCACTCATCGAGACTCGGCATCAATTGGCGCGCGCCATTGGCAAAGCCGGGTTGAGCGATGAGGTTACGGGTCGATTGTTCGAGATGATGAAGGATGAGGCGCTGGTCAACGACGCAGCCCTAGCGCTGCTCTTGGGCGGCACTCCCGACGTAGCCGCCCGAGCGGTTGCCATGTATGGGACACTGTTTGGCGACAAGTCAAAGCCGGCTCTCGAAGAGCTGCAGGAACTCTGGTATCGGACGTTTGGATATTGGTCCAAGGACGATTTGGAGAAGGGCCGCATCTTCAATTGGGTCGACAATGCCATGGCCGTTTCACATGTGGAGATCAATCAGACCCCGCAAGAATGGGCCCCGGCATTGCTCACCAAGCAATTCGACAACCTGCTGTTCGACAACGGACCGCACTCTTTCACACGCGTCGTGCTGCGCTCACGCCTCTACCAGATGGCGAAGGGGACAGATGCTGCCAAACGTGAAGGCGCGATCCGCACGCTCGAGTTCATGCAAGAGCAAGGGATGCTGCTCGCATTGCGCGATGAGGAGGGGCCGACCGGCAAGCTCGGGCGTGAAGCGTATCACCGCCTGCTCAATCCGAAGGTCGTTGCTGGCATGATCAAGATCGACGAAGAGAAGTATCGCATGCCCGATCAGTGATGCGTGTCGATCGAGCGTAGGGCTCGACGGCAGCCCACTTGAGATCGCCGCAGTGGCCCAAGCCATTGCGGCGAAACTCATTTGGGGCAATCAACACCCTCGCCTCACATCGTGGTTTCCAATGCTGCGCGCCGATCTGAAGAGCTAATGACAGGAGCGGCGAGGTGCTATTCGTTGGCAGAAAGCAGTTGCTTACATTGTGGCACAAGGCCTTTACGGCAGGGCGCGTGCTCCCGTTCTGCACAATAGCGCTCAGCATGGCTGGCTTTGGACTCAAACGCGTACAATAATGACTGGTTAGGTGTCGCAAACTCTAGGCAGAATCATAGCGGAACGCGACTGTGAGTCCGGTCCGGACGTGCTGCTCGATATCGTGGTCGAGCGAGAATGGCTGCGCGACGCAAAGATGATTGAGGTCGATTTGCCGCGGCATTTGTGTTGCGCGGCGTGCCAAGGTGCCGGCTGTGATATCTGTGCCCAATCGGGTGCGATTACAGTGCGTGGCCGCTCTGAACTAGTGGAAACGGTACGCATTACATTGCCGCGGCAGACTGCTGACGCATCGGATTGTGCAGATTCGACGCGTACGTGCACACTCAAGGTGCCGGATTACGGTGGGCTACCAGATCCGAATTCAAGTGTTACGACACGGGGCCGGCTCCTGCTTCGTATCAACACCAATGGCCCGATCAGCAGTTGTATAAGAACCATTCTGCCCAGTGAACCTGCACAGCCACAAGACGCTGTTGAATCATCGGTGGTTTCGCGACAGGTCGACAGCGGGCGGCAGTCGGAGCGAGCCACTTCGGCAAAGGATACAGGACTGCCTGCGTCGGTTGACGGTCTTTTCTCTCAAACTGCTCGCTCAATGGTTGCGCCAGAACCTCAAATACCTGCAATTCGTTCTACCGGTGTCCGCGTACGCCAACAGAAGACAGTTAGTTCGACGGTCGAACCGTCGATTGGTTGGACCTGGCGTGACACTCTCGTGGGTCTGGTGCTACTCGTTTTGGGCGCAATCTTCGCGTGGTGGTTCATTCAACCGCGCTAGAGACCCATAAGCTCCAGCTTCGATTCACCAGGGCGCGCCCCGCGACGTTAGAGTAGAAGCTGGGCGATGAACCCCGCCGCAATGACTCTGTTGCTGACGTGTGGATTTGGCCTCTTCTCCTGGAGCATGGTTCAAAGGTGGCGTTTGCTCTTTGCAGGGGCGGCGCGACGTGCCCAGCCGCCTCCTGATTATCGGCAGCGTTGGAAGCGATTGCTGGTGGACGGCCTGCTGCAATCGCGGCTGCGTCAGTACAAGATAGCGGGTCTCGCCCATACGCTGGTGTTTTTCGGATTCGTAGTTTTGCTGTTGCGTACGCTCACGCTTTGGGGGCGAGGATTCAGTCCGAGCTTTGAGCTGCCCACATTGGGACGCGATGCGCCATTCGATGGACTCCTCGGCGCGGCTTACAACGAAGCCAAAGACATCGCGGTCGCGCTAGTGCTGCTAGCGGTTGGTATCTTTATCTTCCAGCGCATTGTCACTCGGCCCCGACGACTGACGCTCTCGTGGGAAGGAATTCTCATATTGACGGTGATTGGCGTGATGATGGGCGCCGACGCCATCTATGACGGCGCCAGTCTGGTATTGTCGCGTACGTGGGACTTGCAATGTGCGGCTACGGCGCAACCGGATTGCCTATGGATCGCGCCATTGGTTTCAGGTGTTGGTAGACACATCGAATCAATCGCCTGGCGCGTCTTTCCGGATCCGCTAGGCTCGCTGGCTGCGCTCGGTTTGCACGGTTGCTCGACGGCAACGCTCAGTATGCTCGGGGCTGCAGGCTACTGGACTCACTCGGTGCTGGTGCTCGTTTTTCTCAACTGGCTGCCCTATTCGAAGCACTTCCACATTATCACCGCATTGCCCAATGTTTTTCTTGCCTCGACCGAACCCGGCGGCAAGCTGATGAAGGTTAGTTCCGATGCTGAAGCGCTACTCGAGCTAGCCGACGCGCAACAGACTGGGCTCGAGCATGAACAGCCCCCACTGGGCCTTTCGCGCGTGGCCGATCTCAACTGGAAGTACCGACTCGACCTGCTGAGTTGCACCGAGTGTGGTCGCTGTACTGAACACTGTCCGGCTCACGACGCGGGCAAGCCCCTACACCCCAAAGACTTTACGCTCGATTTGAGAGATGCGCTCTTGCGGAGCCAGTTGGCGCCTCGTCGCGCTTGGGCGAGTGAAGCCGACGAATCTTCGCGTGCGGCCGACGAAAATTGTTTGGTGCCGGGCGTTATAGCGCCCGATACGCTGTGGTCTTGTACCAATTGCCGTGCTTGCGAGGAGCAGTGCCCGGTGGGCATCAGCTATGTGGACAAGATCGTCGATTTTCGTCGTGATTTGGTGTTGATGCGGGGTGAACTGCCGAACGAACTGCAACGCGCGTTCGATGGCATCGAGCATGCGGGCAATCCGTGGGGGTTACCACGTTCTGAGCGGACGGCGTGGGCTGCTGGCCTCGGTGTGAATCGCATTGCCGATGTCGAGCAGACCGACGTTCTGTTCTGGGTTGGGTGTGCCGCCAGCTACGACCAGCGTGCGCAAAAAGTGGCGCGGTCCGTAGTGTCTCTGTTGCAGAAAG
>CAZCNI010000228.1:0-4297 GCA_964499765.1 uncultured Polyangiaceae bacterium | reverse complement strand
CATCGAAGTGCTCTAGGGATCCTGGGAACTCCCGGGTAGCTCCAACGTCGTAATGCGGGATTGACCGATTAGAGTTCTGTCTTTTTGCCAGTGACCTTCGCGATGGCGCGTTTGCTGAGGTCGCGAATCTCGTGTGTGAGGAACGGTAAGCCTGCGTTCTTCGTGCCACGTACTTCGTGGTTAATGAACCAATAAGCGCGCTCTTTCCAGGTCGAGCCCGTCTTGGCGCTGCCCGGCAATACGCCGAGCATCTTACCAATTTCCGCGAGCGCTTCGAGCGTGTACCCCATGTCAGCTTTGCTATGGACGGCCGTAACGTTGCAACGCAGTCGCTCCTTGCCCTTCGGTACTCCAGGAGCAATGAACGGCATCATTTGAATGCTGGCTCCATGGTAGAGATAGGCGCCAAACTTCAACGTCAGCTCTTCTTCATTCAAGAAGATTGGCGTGATGTGAGTTGAACTTTCGCCGACGTTAAAACCAAGACTCATCAGTGCCTCGCGAAAGTATCGACCGTTGTCTTGCAGCTGATGAATGAGGCCCATGTTTGTCTCGATGATATCGAGTGCAGCCAACGCAGCTTCTACCTGTGCTAGCGGAAGCGATGCAGAGAAGACGAACGAACGTGCACTCAGCTTCATGTAGTCGATGAGTGACTCATCGGCGCACACGAACCCGCCAACTGTGCCGAACGACTTGGAGAACGTACCTACCATCAGATCCACATGCCGCATCAGCCCGTGCATCTCAGCGACACCGCGTCCGGTCGGGCCGAGCGCACCGAGTCCGTGGGCATCGTCGAGCATTAAGACCGCCTTATGCTTTTTTACAATATCCACGATGTCAGCCAACGGCGCCAAATCGCCATCGACGCTGTATAGCCCTTCAATGACGACCATTCGCTTTTCATGGGCGGCTCCAGCCAGAGCCTTGTCCAGATTGGCCACGTCATTGTGCTTGAAGAAACGGACCTCCATGTCCGGATGTTGCCCTTGCGCAATGAGCATCCCGTCCATGATCGACGCATGGCTTAGCTTGTCGAGCACGACCGTTGTGTCGTCGTCGAGAAACGTCTGCATCGTTCCGACGATGCCTTGGTAGCCGGTGGTGAAAACAGCGCAGCCCGAATAGCCAAGCCAGCGTGCCAAACGCCGTTCGAGCTCTTCATGTCGAACGCTCGTGGCTTGTGGGCGAGCACTACCAAGGCCCGTTCCGTACTTGCGAGTGCCTGCAACCGCAGCTTCGATCAGCGCTGGACTCTGGGAAAGTCCCAAATAATCGTTGGACGCATAGTTGAGACAACTCTTGTCGCCAATTCGAATGCGCGGACCAATGTTCTGCATCGGTCGGAAATAGGGAAAGACCTTGAGTGACTTGGCCTGTTCGATACGGGGTAGCAGTTCAGCGGTCTTATCGTGTAGCCAGGACATTAGGAAACGCTCGTTGTTGTGCGGGGGTTACAGCAAGGTCTTCTAGCACAAAAGGTTGGTATTCCATGGGAAAGCACGTGCGGCTGAGTTGAATTAGACGTTATTGTGCGCTGTAAGTGGTCAATCCAATTCTCGAACCAGACTCAAACTGCCTTTGCGTAAGACCTGATCGGCGCTAGCTGTATCCTAGGTTGAGTCAAGTCGTCGTGCCTCCTGCTCACTCTGCGGGCAAATCACCGGTCGTCAACGTATGCCTTTGGCTTGCGGACATGTATGACGTGGATGCGCCCACTCTCGCGACCTATCAGGCTTGGTTGAGTCCGCAAGAGCAGCTGCGTTACGAAGGATTTCTCCACGAACGCCGCTGCCGTGAATACATTGTCGGGCGTGGACTGGCGCGACGTGCGCTGGCGCGCGAATTGTCCTGTGCGCCAAACCAGATTGAGTTCGAGGCAGCCGAGCAGGGCAAGCTGACTGTTCGCGCTCCTTGCCCAAATGACCGGATACATTTCAACATCACTCACACGGCCGACTATGTCGGTTGTGTCACTTGTCGTGACCATGCGGTAGGTGTTGACGTCGAGCGGCTCGACAAACGAGTAAGCACACTCGACATTGCCGAGCGGTTCTTTTCCGCGGCAGAATACCAGACGTTGCAAGGTCTCACTGAAAGCGAACGCGTCAATGAATTCTTCACGATTTGGACGTTGAAAGAGGCGCTGGCCAAGGCGTATGGCCTCGGTCTGGCCGCTCCCCTCGAATCGAGTCGAATGCGTGTTGAACCTCCGAGTTTCATCGACGCGCAGTCCTCGTACCCTCCGTTTTCGGGTGGGGCTTGGCTTGCGTGTGGCTCCCCAACACCGCTGCATCGTCTTGCCATTTGCGTCCTTTGCGACGACTCGACGGTGGTGTCGATTCTGCCCCAAGCGCCAGAAAATCCCGGTGATGTGGGGGGTGAAGCTTTCGTGTGGGCGACGGGGCGGCTCAAGAGTGGGTAATGTAGCGTTTGGCTACACGCTTGACGTCCTCACAAACTGCACTCAGCCTTGCGCGGTCACCCATGACTGACCCAGCCCTCGACCTCCACCCTTTGTTTCACGCTGCGCTGACGCAAGCGTTCGGGAGCGAGCACGCAGCGCTCGACCCGCAGTTGCGTTCCTCGAAGCACGCCGATTTTCAGGCGAATTGTGCGTTGAGTCTCGCGAAAACCCTGCGACGACCTCCGCGAGATGTCGCCGCCGCGCTACTGGCCGCGATTCCTGCCAGCAACATCCTCGAGCGAGCTGAGGTTTCCGGTCCTGGTTTCATTAACCTGTGGTTGACTCGCGAATACTTGTCTCAGGCATTGGCCGGTGCGTTTTCCGATCTTGGTCTTGCACCCACTGGTACTCAAGAGACGATAGTGGTCGATTATTCATCGCCCAATGTCGCCAAAGAAATGCATGTGGGCCATCTGCGTTCCTCCATCATCGGCGACGCATTGAGCCGTGTGCTCGAGGCGTCGGGACATCGCGTGTTGCGCCAGAATCACATTGGCGATTGGGGTACGCCTTTCGGAATGCTCATTGAGCATCTGCTCGACGATGGCGCGGCCGCTGACACGGCTTCGATGACCGACCTGAACGCATTCTATCAAGCGGCGCGCAAGAAGTTCGACGAAGACCCGGCGTTCGCCGAGCGTTCGCGCCAGCGGGTCGTTGCTCTTCAACGCGGAGATGCCGATACACTTGCGTTGTGGAAGAAGCTCGTAGGTGCTTCTTTGGGCTACTTCCACAAGATCTACGAGCTACTCGGCGTGACGCTTAGGCCAGAACACGTTGCCGGCGAAAGCCTGTACAACCCTTGGCTCGCCGAGGTCGTCAACGAACTGATTGAACGGAACCTGGCGCTAACCAGTGACGGTGCGATATGCGTGTTCTTGCCGGGGTTCGTTGGGCGAGATCAGCAACCCGTCCCGTTGATCGTGCGCAAGCAAGACGGTGGATACGGATATGCCGCTACTGATTTGACTGCAATCCGACATCGGGTTCGTGTTCTGGGCGCTACTCGGATCCTTTATGTAGTGGGTGCACCACAGGCTCAGCACCTTGCCATGGTTTTTGCCGCTGCAAAGAATGCTGGTTGGTTGGTCCCGCCTGCGCGCGCCGAGCACGTTGCGTTTGGTGCAGTTCTTGGCGCCGATAAGAAGATGTTTCGAACCCGGGTTGGGGAATCCGTGCGTCTCATCGATCTGTTGAATGAAGCGGTTCATCGGGCAAAGACAGTTGTCGCCGATAAAAATCCAACACTTTCGCAGGCGATACAGGATTCGATTGCAAGGGCGGTTGGTATCGGTGCGGTGAAGTACGCAGACCTTTCGAGCGACCGTCTCAAAGACTACGTGTTCGACTGGGACCGTATGCTCTCCTTCGACGGTAACACAGCCCCGTATTTACAATACGCACATGCTCGCATTCGTTCCATCTTTCGCAAGGCCGAATGCGCCCCGCCCACTGCTGCGGCCATCAACGTGGTGGCGCCCGAGGAGAAGGCGCTCGCTCTTGCCCTGCTTGCCTTTCCAACGGTGGTGAGGGAAGTCGCAGAAACGCTAGCGCTCCAGAAAATTTGCACGTATTTGTACGATCTGGCGACAACCTTCAGTTCCTTCTACGAAAGTTGTCCGGTGCTCAAGGCGGCGGATCCAGGCGAGCGAGACTCGCGCCTTGCCCTTTGCGAGTACACGGCCCGTGTCCTTGAGCGGGGGCTCGGGCTGCTAGGCATCGAGTCTCCAGAGCAGATGTGAATCTCACGCCCGTGTCCAGCAAAGAGCTGGCTTAAGGTCTGGCGTAACGGCTAATATTCGTGTCAACTTGACGCCGTTGTGGTGA
>CAZCNI010000227.1:0-4310 GCA_964499765.1 uncultured Polyangiaceae bacterium | reverse complement strand
GACGAGGCTTCCCAGCCGGGGCTTCCCAAATTGCTGCCCACTACTACTAGGGCTGGTGCCCCCGCAGAGCAAGAGGGTAGGTGCCAAATGTGGGAACAGAGCTACCCGCTCTTAGCCGGGTGCTCCAAAGTCTTGTTAAAAGCAGTCGAGCCTCGGGGCCAACTTGGTGCAAGTTGCCATTGGCAGAAGATCTCTGTACGAACCTCGCATCACCGTGCAGCGCAGTATCATCAGCTTTCTCATTTTCCTTACGGTGGCTTTGAGCATCGTTGCCTCGGCACACTATTACATTTGGGTCCGGCTCGTCCGTGACGTGGGGTTCGCGCCGGGATTGAGGCGCCTGCTGGGTTGGGGCGTGGTGCTGCTTGGGCTGTCAGTTCCGGCCACGTTCATACTGTCGCGGACACTGCCCCCCAACAACGGTCGCTTGCTGCTCCATGCCGCGTACACGTGGATGGGTGTGCTCTTGTTACTCGTTGTGGCACTTGGCCTAGCAGACCTGGTGCGGCTCCTGAGCGCGCTGGCGTTTGCCCACGGCTCATCAGTGCAGCCCGAGCGACGGCTTTTCTTGAAGCGGCTTTTCGCAGGTGCCGCGACTCTCGTTACTGGCACCACCACCGCATTGGCTATCAATGAGGGGCTGGCTCAAGTCAAAGTCAAGAACGTGCGCATTCCGTTGGCGCGCCTGCCCGCGTCCATGCATGGCTTCACTATCGTGCAAATCACGGACTTGCATATGGGCCCCACGCTACGCGAGGAATTTGCTCGCGACATAGTGGCGAGGGTCAATGCGCTCAATGCCGACCTGATTGCAATTACCGGTGATCTAGTGGACGGCTCTGTGGATCGTCTGGGTGCTATGGTCAGTATTTTCGGGAATCTTCGCGCGCGGTACGGCGTGTACTTCGTGACTGGCAACCATGAATACTACTCGGGCGTAGACGAATGGCTGGTAGAGCTGAAACGGATTGGGATCCGGGTGCTCAGGAACGAACGGGTGAGCATTGGTTCGCCTGAAGCTAGCTTCGACCTGATCGGCATTGACGATGCGCATGCACATCAGTTTGGCAACGGTCACGGCGCTGATCTGCCCAAGGCCACTCTTGGCCGTGACCCCACGCAGGAAGCCGTTCTGCTTGCTCATCAGCCCCGCGCCGTGTACGAGGCGCAAGAGCATGGCATTGGTCTGCAGCTCTCGGGACACACTCATGGTGGCCAGATCTGGCCTTTCAACTACCTGGTGCGTTTGCAGCAGCCTGTCATCAAGGGGCTCGAGAAAATCGGCAATGTTTGGCTCTACGTGAGCACTGGTACTGGCTATTGGGGCCCACCCATGCGCCTTGCGGCACCCGCGGAGATCACGCGGGTTACGCTAGCGTCGAGCAAGCTAGCGTAGTGATTGTCTAATCTCGCAGTGTCCTTGCGAGCACCTGCGCGGCGCGCATGCCATCCAAGGCTGCGCTGACAATGCCGCCCGCATAACCGGCGCCTTCACCCACCGGGTAGAGGCCCTGCATCTCTGGGTGTTGCAGCGTGTCACGGTCGCGTGGGATGCGCACGGGCGAGCTGGTGCGGCTCTCGACCCCGAGCACGACAGCCTCTGCCGTAATGTACCGGCTCATCTGTTGGGCGAACGCGCGAAACCCACGGCGCAGCCAGTCGCCAATCGGAAGCCTCGAAGCGGCGAGTACCTCGTCGAGATTGGCGGCAGTCAGTCCTGGTTGATAGCTGCACCGTGGCAACTGGCTCGAGCTCTTACCGTCCAAGAAATCCGTCAAGCGTGCAGCAGGTGCTTTGAAGCCACCGCCGCCAGCAATGAAAGCAGCTCTTTCCACGGCGCGCTGCAGTTCAATGCCGCCGAGCACCGGGTCAAAACCCGCAGCTTGCCAATCACTAGGGTGAATCGAAGCCACGATACCCGAGTTGGCAAACGGTGAATTGCGCCGCGACAGGCTCATGCCATTGACCACTTGCGCATCGCTTTCAGTGGTGGCCGGCACGATGAACCCGCCCGGGCACATGCAGAACGAGAATGCCGCGCGTTCGCCTTCGCTGAACGTCAATTGGTAGGTGGCATTCGGCAGTTTCGGATGGTGGGCAAGCGAACCGTACTGGATTCGATTGATGAGACTCTGCGGATGCTCGCAGCGCACGCCAAGTGCAAATGACTTGGCCTGCAGACTGAGGCCTGCTGCAAGCAGCCAGTCGTAGACATCCCGTGCCGAGTGACCCGTTGTCAACACGACGGCGTCCGCCCCGATCACCGTGCCATCTGCGCAACACACACCGCGCACGGAGCGGCGCGTGGTGTCGGCTTTGACATCCAAGCCTACCACCCGCGTTTGAAACAGAAACTCAACGCCGACTTGCTGCAAGTGTTCACGCAAGGCAGTGATTACCTTCGGTAGCCGATTGCTCCCGATATGTGGCCGGGCATCGACCGCAATATCAGCCGGTGCCCCGTGCTCCACGAGAATCTCGATCACGCGCGGCACGTCTCCCCGCTTAGTGGCGCGGGTGTACAGCTTGCCGTCGCTATACGTCCCCGCGCCGCCTTCACCAAAACAATAATTGCTGTCTTGGTTGAGCTCGCCGCCCAGCACGGACTTTAGATCATGGCGGCGCGGTTGTACGGTCTTGCCGCGCTCGACGATGACGACGGCAATGCCTGCGCACGCTAGCTCGTAAGCACAGAACAACCCCGCCGGGCCATCACCAACAATTACCACTCGCCGTGGGCCGCCCACTTCCCGGGGCGCGCGTTGCGCACTGGCCGTCAGGGTTTCTCGCTGCTGCTCGAGCGAGACCTTGACGCGAAACTGCACCTTGCCATTGCGCGCGTCGATCGCTCGCCGCACCACGCGCACCTCTGGCACGGCCTCCAGCGGGCGATGCAGTTGTCGAGCAATGCGCGCACGAAGCGCTTGGGGTTCATCGAGCTCATCGAGCCCGAGGGAAAGCTCGACTTCACTTGGTAGCGCTGGCTCAGGCATTCAATAGAGGCTCTCTAGCGTATTTTCTTGGGTGCGCCGCTTTATGGAGCTCTTTATGTCGTAGCGGCGCGCATTTACAGGGGTTCGGTACATGACACGCTCCCGTGCGACTACCGATTCATTAGCTCCCCGGGCCCTGAGCGCGACGTCGCACCCGCCAAGCGTCGGACCTCGTCTTCACTGCGATACACGGCTAACCACTGAAACTCCGAATATAGCTCATCAGGTTCATTTTCCAGGGCGACAACTATTTCGCCCGAGACTGGCACACGTTCAACGCGGCTCACCGAAAAGTCTAAGGCGAGCCGGTTCGCGTGACGGTTGACCTTAAAGGGAACAACCGCAGCGGGGTTCCCGCCAAACCGACGCGACGTCAACGCGTCTACGAACCAGATGGGCAATTCCATCGCGATTCAGTTCTCTCTTTCGGCGTACTATCCAAGGTCTGTGGATGCTACAGAATCGCGTAGCTGAATTGCTCGGACAAAGGGAAAATGCGAAAACCGCAGACCGTCGAACGATACATTGCGAGTTTAGGCTGGAAGTGACCACACGTGCGCGCTGACGCAGTCAGGCTGGGAACCTGCGAGTAGCAGCGGCAGCAGCGCCAGCTTTTTGCCAGAACACTTTGGCACTTGGGGCCAACGTTGTAACAATGCTAGTCTTGATTCGCGGTACTCAAGCCGCTGCAAGAAGGTCCCAATTATGGTTACTGCAATTCTGCTGATTAATGCCGAGCGGGGTCGAGTGATTGAGGTTGCTCAGAGCCTGGCGGAGATTGACGGCATCGCCGAAGTGTATTCAGTTGCCGGTCGCTTCGACCTAGTGGCGATCCTACGGGTGCGGCAGGCAGAAGACATGGCCCAACTGGTTACCGCAGAGATCGTCAAGGTTCCGGGCATTCGTGAGACGGAAACGCTCACTGCTTTTCGCGCCTATTCGCGTCACGATCTCGAGGCAGCGTTCTCACTTGGTTCAGACGACTAGCGCGTGACGTTAGCTCATTCGACCGAAGACCTGCTGCCGCAACTCATCGATCCATTCGTGGGCAACCGGTTGCAATGGAATGATGATTCGCACCAGGGACTCCGATCGCAGCACATCGAGTTCGAGAGTCTGGTTCAGACACCAGCGGCCCTTCGAGAGCTCCACTGCGGACTGCAGCTGCACGCCGTTGACGCGTAACAAGATGTCGCCCCCTTGAAGCCCCAGTTGATCGGCGGCACTGCCTTGAATCGACCCCCACACGGGCACTCCACCTAAAATTCGCGCTTTCTGCGCCAAGTTGCACTGGCTCATGCTCTGCTACTACTCCGA
>CAZCNI010000226.1:0-4335 GCA_964499765.1 uncultured Polyangiaceae bacterium | reverse complement strand
GCGGTAGATGCATCAAGTTACACACTGCGCGAAGAAGCGCCCGGTCTACGCAGATACGGCAAATCGTATTTCTACGAAGCCGATGGTTTGATCGAGACGCGACTCGAAGGAACCCCGGCGGAAATTGGCTGGGCGATGGGCAAATTGCTACGTCCGGTGATCATTCAAACCGAGACCCAGCTCTATCAAAAGTTCGAGCGTTATGTTCCAAGGCCGTGGGCCAGGGCTCTGCTGCTTGATTGGGCACGAGTCCGCTATTCGCACTTGGATGACAACTTGGAACTGCCATTTAGGCAAGAGCTCGCAGCCTATGGCCTGGCGTTGGAACCCGACCCATTCGCGTCATTCATGCCCACCTACCAGCGGCTGGTCTATCTCAGCAGCCTGTATGACGTCTCTCTCAGCTTTGAGCACGCTCCACTCGTCGGGTGTACGACATTTCTGCTCCATGGGACTTCAGGCAAGGATGGCCACAGCTTTTTGGCGCGAAACTTCGACTTCGAAGTCGATGACGTGTTTGACGAAAAGAAGGTCGTCTACATCATGGTTGAACAGGGTGCCATTCCGTATGCGTCCGTTGCTTGGCCTGGGCTACCGGGCGTGGTTTCGGCAATTAACGCCGCGGGGGTGGCGATGGTTGTGCATGGGGGTCGAGCAGGTCAATTCGACATTCATGGAAGACCAGTTCTGCAAACTATGCGCTCCGTTATTGGACACGCCAAGACGAGTCATGAGGCCGTCGAACTTCTGCGCGGCCTCAACCCAATGGTGAGCCACCTGGTTGTCCTAACGGACGCGCAAGGTGACGGGATGGTTGTCGAACGTGTTCCAGGTCAATCACCTTACGTGTATCGCATGCCAGAGCGCGCAGTTGTCACCAACCATTTCGTGGGCCCCGCAGCGGATGATCCGAGAAATGTTCGCGTTCGCGAAGACACTAGTACCGTGTATCGGCAGCAACGGGGCCAGCAGTTGCTGGCACAGCTCCGGCGGCAAGCGGGGGCAGAGGCTCTCGCTACGCTACTTCGCAATCGGCAGGGCCTCAATGGAGAAGCCTTGCCACTCGGGGATCGGCGGGCCATTGGTGCTCTGATTGCAGCACACGGAGTGGTCTTCGATTGCACGGCTCGCAAGCTATGGGTAAGCACAGCACCCCACCTGCTCGGAAAGTTTGTCGAGCTTGACCTGACTGAGCTACTTGCACCGCACGTGGACCCCATAGCAGCGGGTCAGCATCGTCGAGTACTGCCTGCGGACGACCTGCTGGTAAGTGGCCGCTACGCAGCGTGGAAAGCCTCGACCGCCGCGAGCACCTCGCGGCCCTAACAATAAGCGCTAACGTTCGCGACGCAGACCAAACCAAGCACCTACGCACGCCAACCCAAACGCCAGCGGTGCGCCTGCCAAGGCGAATATGACGCTGACCGGAGCGGCAACGGACAGCAACAAAACCACGATCACGATGGCCACTAGCGCTGCCATACCTGGCTCGAACACGCTGTCAGCCGCGCTTGCCAGGGCAACGAGGTAACCGGAGATTGGGAAGGCAGCAATAACGAACGTGCCCATGAACAACTGAGGTCCAGTCGCTGAAAACTCGCTATCTTCGATGCGGGACAGGTCAACCGCGAGCCAATGCGAGGTGACCACCGCAAGGGCAACCGCAACGAACAGTGTACCCAAGCAAATGAGAGTGCCAGCGGCAATCCAGTGCAGCAATGCTGGTCGATGCTGGTGCTGCCAGGCTACCCGAATTTGATGAATCGTCGGCCGTTCCGGCAAGATACTGACGCGACTATGCCGTTTTTCTGCCGACAATATGCCAAGCACGTGCGGTTCTTCGCAGACGTCAGCGTAACCCTGAACCTCAGCTTCGGTTTGCGATTTGGCCCCGTTACGCAACACGCTAATGGCTGCGATCAGCAAAACCAATAGCAACGGTAGCGCAACCACTACGAAACCAGGACCGCGAGCAAGAGAAACGTGATTGCCAAAACCCTGAACTAGAACCGCAAGTAACCAAGCGGGTGCAAACCAGTGGGTGCGTTTGTTCTGGTCGTAGCTGGCGGCGGCCGCCCATATCATGCACGCCCCCGCCGCGTGAAGAGCTCGAACGAGCGCACGCACTAGGGTCGACCAGTGGTTGGCGGTCAATAGCATCCAACCGCCGTCAATAGTCGAGAAGCCCATGGCAACCAAGAGGCCCGCTGTCACGGCAGCTCCCATGCGCTGCAGATTAGACGAACGATGAATGGGCCACACCACGAGCACGAGAGCGGCCTGCTCAATGGGAGCCATCACGCCAATCGAGGCTAATGGTGCTTCGCGCACGGCTTGCGTCGATACTGCGGGGTCGAGCTGCAGCGTTTCGAGCAGAAATTCCTGCAGCAAGCGCGCGGGCGCAACCAACAGTGCCGCACACACGAGCAGCCACAAGGTTACCCGTCGCGTGAGGCCATTGGGCTTCGCGATGCGCGCCCAAACGATCACCGTGAGCACCAATTCTGCGACGAGCCAACCAAGGGCGAGCAATGGCATCAGAAGTGTAGTCCGATCACGGCAGTGAGCGTGCCCGCGCCGCCAACGCTTGAACCATCATTGGCGTAAACCTGCTGGGCTTTGGCCAAGGTCGGATCACTCTG
This sequence comes from uncultured Polyangiaceae bacterium, assembly GCA_964499765.1. GTDB lineage: Bacteria > Myxococcota_A > Polyangia > Polyangiales > Polyangiaceae > FEN-1139. Next base: position 1,693 of record CAZCNI010000226.1, on the reverse strand, counting down.
CGCACCCGGAATCGTGATATGGGTCGATCGCTTCAGATAGAGCACATCGCCTGTCAGGAGCGCGCCGATCGAAAAGAAGTGGGTGGGGTAGAAGTCCAAACCAATGCCCATTCGAGTGTTCCAACCATGTGCGCCCAGACCGGAGTTCTTATAGTCGAACGCACTGGAAGCGCCGCTGAACGAACCCATTGAAGCATACCCGGCAGCGAAACTGAGGTACGGTTCCAGTTTTCCGAGCGGCATGTGGAGCCCGAGTTCTGCATCGAGTGTCCAGAGTTGCCACGCCGAAAAATTGCCCAGGCGAAACCGCCCGCCGAGGGTGAGGAAGACCAGCTGGAGCCCTGCGCCCGCCCCGTACACCGGACCTGTCTGCGAAGTTGCGATCGTGTGTGAGTCCACTAGGTTGTTGGCGTGGAAGGTGTTGAGACTCAACGATTGAATGCCGACGTCGCCGTTGAGCCAGATGAATTTCAGTCCGCGACCGGAGTCCTTTCTGTCGGCCTGCTGTAACGACGCCTGGGCCCTTTGAGTTTGTCCTGGATCATACCCAGCGGAGGTCCCGGTACCCGACCCGGGTGGCGCGAGGCCTCCAGCACTGAGACCGGAGCCTGAGCCAGCGTAGGCATTAGGGGCTGATTGATATGACTGGGATTGGGCCCGTGCCGCCGAGTTCATCAAAACGGCAGCAATGAGGGCAAGTATTGCTGTAACTCGGCGCGTTGTACCCATGACGCTGATTCTACCCGAAATATTGGCCGCAAAGGCGCGGATGGCTGCAAGAACATCGGAACGGGTCTACAAAGTAGGATAAACCATTGATTTGAGGAGCGGTGCGTGCGAAATATCACCGACTGCTTGGGCCCCATTTCTTGGCGGCCTCAGCGGAAAGCAGGTGTGGGATGCGCTCGAATCGCAGATTTTTGGCTCTTGTCTTCATCGGTTCTTGTCTCGGCGCAGCAGCTGCTTGCTCGCTTATTACCGATGTGGACAGAAGCAAGATTGAAGGCGCTGGCGGAACTACTGGGCAAACAGATGCCGGTGTTGGCGGCTCAGCTACTGGGGGTTCTGTTTCACACGTGGATTCCGGGATGGAAGAAGACGCTGGTAGTCAATCCGACGCCTCCGCAGGCGATCCCAACGATTGAGCATCCCGTTGACTACGGCTGAGGATAAGTACCGCTCAGTCGGCCTAAATGTCCGAAGTTTAGGAGCTTGGAACGGGCATTTTTGCATATTCCAGGCTCCGCCATGGCATCCGGGCACGGCCTGCACTTCATCCTTTGATCTGCGATTCAGAGTCTCTGAGAGGTTGCCTTAGGCGTGATGAACAGACAGCATGGGGGTCGACTATGTCTACTCGAGTGAAAGTGCTTGGCCTCGTGCTCGCAGGCGGCGAGGGCAAACGACTTGCCCCGTTGACGCGTGATCGCGCCAAGCCAGCCGTGCCGTTTGGTGGAAACTATCGACTCATAGATTTCGTGCTGAGCAACTTGGCAAACGCAAGTTGCCTGCGTATTGCAGTGTTGACCCAATACAAGAGCCACAGCCTCGACCGCCACCTGGCGCAGACGTGGCAACTTTCGTCGGTATTCAACAACTACGTGATGAGTGTTCCAGCGCAAATGCGCACGGGGAAGCGTTGGTTCGAGGGCTCTGCCGACGCGATTCTCCAGAACATGAATCTGATCCTCGA
>CAZCNI010000225.1:0-4355 GCA_964499765.1 uncultured Polyangiaceae bacterium | reverse complement strand
GTGGCTGAAGTTCGAGGGCGGTTGGCTCAAGTCGACCGAGCTACGCGTGCCAGACCTGCAGCAGGCGCCGACCAGTATCAAAACCGGCGAGCATTGGATCGATGTTGACACCGAAGCGCAGACATTAGTCGCCTACGTGGGGCCTCGACCCGTCTTCGCAACTTTAGTCTCCACCGGGAAAGGCAAACCCGGGACTGAGCAAGCGACCCCTGTAGGCACGCATCGCGTTTGGGTCAAACTGATTCAGTCAGATATGGACAACCTCGATACAGCCGAGGCCAAGTCCGTGTACGCAGTGGAGGCCGTTCCAAATGTGATGTTCTTCGATGGCGGCTATGGCATTCACGGAACCTATTGGCACGACGAATTCGGTGTTTCCAAGAGCCATGGTTGTGTGAATGTGAGCCCTGCCGATGCCCGCTGGCTCTTTAAGTTCGTCGGTCCCCGCTTGCCCGTTGGCTGGTCTGCGGTATTTCCTACCGCGACCGAGCCCGGTACAGTAATCCGTATCCGCTGAACCGTTTAATTCGGTCAACGCCCCTGGTTTATCAATGATGGCATTTCAAACATGGTCTCAATAGTCCATGCCGTCCGAGACATCGGTCGCTTGCGCGAAATTGCATCCGTGCTGGTGCGCCACGGCTTCGGAGAGTTCGTGCAACGCATCGGGCTACTGCGACCCTCTGGGCAACGCGATACGTCTCAGTCGGAGCGCGCACTAGTGGACGGTGTCGACCCAGACGATGCCGCGAGGGGGGACTCAGAACAGAAAGAGCTCGGGTGGTCCGTTCGCCTGCGGCGTGTGCTCGAGGATCTTGGCCCTTCCTTCATCAAGCTCGGGCAAATCGCCTCGACTCGGGGAGATTTGCTGCCCGCCGAGCTCATCGCTGAGCTGAAGAAGTTGCAAGATTGTGCACCCCAAGTACCCTTCGGTGCCATTCAAGCGCAGATCGAGCACTCACTTGGCGCTGAGGTCGCTGACCTGTTCGAATTCTTGGACGAGACGCCACTCGCGGCCGCCAGTATCGCGCAGGTCCATCGCGCGCTGCTTCGTACGCCGGAAGGCAACGCCGAGGTCGTCGTCAAAGTCCAACGGCCCGGGATTGCGGAAACCATTGCCAGCGATCTCGACTTGCTACACACACTAGCGGTACTCATCGAGCGCGCGTTGCCGGAAACACACCTCTATTCTCCCGTGGGTCTCGTACGCCAATTCGATCGCGCGATTCGCGATGAGCTCGACTTTACCCAGGAAGCGGAGAACGCCTCGCGGTTCTCGCGCAGTTTCGAAAACTACCCCGACATTCGGTTTCCGAAAGTCTATCGAGACGCATCCAGCAAGCGAATCATCACGCTTGAGTTCTTCGACGGCAAGAAGCTCGAACAAGCAATCCTTGCGGGCGCTTCTGCCCAGCGAATTGCAAAAATTGCGCTTGCAGCAATGGTCAAGCAGATCTTCGAAGATGGATTCTTTCATGCCGATCCACATCCCGGCAATGTGATCGTGCTCGGCGAGGGTGATACTTGCGTGCTCGGGCTGATCGATCTGGGCATGGTAGGGCGCCTGAGTCCACGGCTTCGAGACTTGACGATTGATCTGATGGTGGCAGCAAGTCGTTCGGACTACGAAGGGATCGCGGATGCCTTGTACGCGATTGGTACACCGTCACGCAGAATCGAGCTGAGCACATTCCAGATGGATGTGGCGCGTCTCTCGGAGCGCTACCTAGGAAGACCGCTGAAGGACATCGAGGCATCAGTCTTCATTCGCGACTTGCTCCAATTGTCCGCTAAATTCGGCCTGGAAATACCGACGGATTTCGTGCTGGTGGCAAAGGCCATGATGACCGTGGAGGGGATCGGTAAGCAGATTGCCCCCTCACTAGATCTGTTTGGGGAATGCCGACCTCTGTTCTTCAACCTACTTAAACAACGCTATTCACCTGAGCGGTTGGGTCTGCAGCTCCTCAAACGCGTGGAGCGCCTAGGCGCTCTAACCTCCAACATCCCGCAGCAGCTACAGGATGTTCTAGAAGACATACGTCTGGGTCGGCTACTGGTGCGTACCGAAGATCCGGGTCAACAGACTGCCACGGACAAACTCGGGCGACGGATGCTGGCGGGGCTGCTCGTTGCTTCCAGCTCAATTGGTGCAACGTTGCTCTACATCAACGGACAGAACACGATGGCTTGGTTGCTGTTCGGTCTTGGTAGCTCGTGGCTGGCTGGGCACGTTATTTCAGACTTCTTTCGTGCCACGAAGAACCCGCGCAATCGGTAAAGCGAGCTGTTGTCTGGGCCCCCAACCCAGACAACTCCGAGCAACGAACGAAGGCGATTTGCCCGACGTCGCAGTGATTAACCACCGATATTGCGTTGCAGCATAAACGCAATAAGGAATGCGAATAGAACCAAAGACTCGATCAGCGCGAGGCCGAGAATCATCGGCGTCTGGATGCGGCCCGCAGCGCCGGGATTCCGACTAATGCCTTCGAGCGCGGCTGCTGCGGCTTTGCCTTGACCGGTCCCACCACCGAGCACGGCCAACCCAATGGCAAGGCCCGCTCCGAGCGCGGCCATCGCTTGTGCGTCGAACTTGTTGGCGGCACCGGCCGCGGCTGCTTCTTGAGCGAAGGCAGTCGACGATAACAACGCAACGAAGGGTGCGACGGCAAGTGCCAGCTTGTTCTTGATCATTCTCAATCTCCTTATGGACCCGAGTAGTGACAGATGATGGTGCGTCTATGAGGCAGTGAGTATCCGCGCTACTCAGTGGTGTTCGTGTTCTGTTGCAAGCGAGATATATACAGTTGTTAGCAGTGTAAAGACGAGCGTTTGGATGAGCACGACAAGACAGCCGAGCGCCATCAGCGGCAGCGGCACGACAAGAGCCACCAGGCCCGTGAAGGTGCCAAGTATCAGATGGTCAACGGACAGGTTGAGCATCAGACGAACTGCCAAGGTAACCGGTCGCACGCACAGCGAGATGATTTCAATCGGCAATATTAACCAAGCCAAGTACCAAGCCGGCCCGGCCAAGTGCTTGACGTAGCCCCAGCCATTGACCATCAGACCGTAAGTGTTGAAAACAATGAAGACGACAAGCGCGCAACCGAGCGTGATGTTGAGGCTACTGGTTGCCACTGGCATTCCCGGCAAGAGCGCGCAAATGTTCGAGAAAAACACGAATATGGCTGATACTCCAATGACCGGAAAGTACTTCTTGGCCCGCTCAGCACCCATCATGTTCTTGGCTAGGTCATAGAAATAACCGAGAAAGATCTCCATGAACGTGCGCAGGGTCAAGCGGTCATCGGGGATGACCGTGGCGTCCACATTCGCCAACCGCCGCCGTGCCAAGAAACCGAGCACCACCACCACTGCGGCAATGAACAGCGCGGCCGCGAGCGGCTCGAACGACATCCAGGTAGGTGCGTGGCCGTCAATGACGGTCTGCCCAAGAAGTTCAGCACGACTCGAAAGGTTACCTTTCAATGCCGCTAGCAAGAACGTGAGCCATGTTGAATGACCCGGCATATCTCAGCTCTCCCTCTGGTCGCGGCGAGCACCCAGCAGTTGCGCAAACACGATGCCAACCGGCAAGGCGCAAAACCCAATTGCGCAAGGCAAGATGTCGACGGTTCGAGTCTTCACGAGCACGTACATAGCACCAAACAACAAAGCAAACTTCAAAACGGCGACGATACCCCACGGAGCAGTCGCCCCCTTTTGGGCCAGAAAAGCGCGCACCATTTGCGCGAGCAACCACAAATTGCCCACAGCAATCCCAGCTCCAATCGCTACGGACCAAGCGGGTTTCATGCCACCGAGCCAAAGCGCAGAGACAGTGCCGAGCAGCCCAAAAGTGCAAACGGCAATCAAGGCACGCCGGATGCCCCCTGAATCCTCAGTTGCGTCGGTTTCGCTCATGGTACTCCCGCCTCGCCTGTAGTTCACGCTGGTCCTCTGCCTCAATCTCTTGCTGCGCCTTGCGCGAAGCTCTCCAGAGTGTGCGCGCTCCAGCCGCAACACCGAAGCTCATGCCGACGAAGGTCAACCAGGGGTCGGTGTGAAATTTTTTGTCGAGCCATTGTCCCATGAGCAAACCGACAAGCACACTCAGCCCAAACTCGAGACCTACCGTTCCATAGGTGCCGAGATCTTTCAGATTGTGCTGCAAATGACCGTCCCGTCTGTCGCGGGTATCCGACGAAAGGCGTGGTTCGAATTATCATGTGCGGTTGGCGTTGGTCAACGCAGGTTCAGACCTAGCATGGATGCTATGCTTGTCGCATGAGTCTGGGGCGCGAGCCGATATTCCTGAACTGCCAGGTTTTGGCGCTTGCCATTGCGTT
>CAZCNI010000224.1:0-4386 GCA_964499765.1 uncultured Polyangiaceae bacterium | reverse complement strand
TCGCGAGGCTTCGCATATCGAATGTAGAGTGTCGGCAAGGCAAAGAGCGTAGCCAAGGTGCTCGTAATGAGCCCACCGATGACGACCGTGGCCAGCGGGCGCTGCACTTCCGCCCCCACACCCGTGGCAACCGCCATAGGAACGAAACCAAGGACGGCCACGAGCGCGGTAGTGAGGATGGCACGAAAGCGCTCAGCAGCGGCACCAACGACGGCTTCGACACGTTCGATTCCCCTGGATTCATGTTGCAAAATGGCGGCCACCAGCACTACACCGTTCAGCACTGCCACCCCAAACAACGCGAGAAATCCCACGGCAGCGGTGATGGAGAAGTCCAACCCTCGCGCTGCGAGCGCGAGCAAACCACCCACGGCTGCAATCGGCACGTTGAGATAGATGATAAGCGCCGGTCGCAGACGTCCGAAAGTGAGATAGAGCAAGAGGAGAATTATCGCGAGCGTCACCGGTATGACCAACAGCAGCCGCTGCGTGGCTCGCGATAGGTTTTCGAACTGACCCCCGTATTCGACGAAATAGCCGGTGGGCAGTTTGAGCTGCTTGACCCGATTCTGAAGCTCTTGCACGAAGCTGGCGAGATCGCGTCCCCGCACGTTGCATTCAACCGTGACGCGGCGGCGGCCCTGCTCGCGACTCACTTGAGCAGGTACGTCGAGCACTTCCACATCTGCCACGTCTCCCAGCATCACCGGGCGACCCTCATTCAAGATGAGCCGTTGGTTCTTGAGCGATTCGACATCCGGCGTTGGCGGCTGCCCCAGACGGAGCATGACAGCGAACGAGCGTTCTCCCTCGCGCATCATGCCCAAATGTCTGCCGCTTTGCATCAGCTCGGTGAAGCCAAGGAGACTCTCGGTGGGAATACCGAGCCGCCCGGTGCGTCGAGTGTCAGGACGAATGTCAATGACTCGCAACCCCAGTTGCATGTCGATCCGAGCATCGGCAGCACCGCGTGTAGCGTTGATGGTAGCCATCACCTCTTCGGCGAGGCGATGCAGAGTGTACAGGTCATCGCCATACACCTTCACGCCGACATCGGAACGGACCCCTCCAATCAACTCTTGCACGCGCATCTCGATCGGCTGCGTGAAGCCAAATACAGTGCCTGGCAGTGCGCTACGCAATTTTGGCTGAAACGTTGCGGCAAAGCTGGCAGCGTCGTGACCCGAAACCCACTGCGAACGCGGTTTGAGCGTGACGAGCACGTCGCTTTGCTCAATGCCCATTACATCGGTAGCAACGTCGGGACTGCCAGTGCGCGAAATCACTCGGTCTACGTCGGGAAACTGGCGCAGAACTTGTTCTATATCCGTGGTGCCGCGCGCAGCTTCTTCGAGCGATACACTTGGGGGGCGCGTTACCTGTATCGCGAGGGCGCCCTCTTCGAGCCGTGGAATGAACTCAGCGCCGCAAGTACTTGCAACCAAAACACCCAACCCGAGACTGACGAGGACCCCTGCAGCCACAACCCGGTGCTTGGGGGCCAGTTGTCGAAGGCGAGGCACGTAGCAGTTCCGCATCCAAGCAATGAAGCGTGGTTCCTTGTGAGATAGATACTTGAGGCACAGCACACCCGCTGCCGGAATCCACGTGAAAGTAAGGACCAAAGCCATGGCCATGGCAAAGAGCACCGTCAATGCCATGGGGCGAAACATCTTTCCCTCGACTCCGACCAGAAGCAGAATCGGCGTGTACACGATACCGATGATGACGACAGACATCGTGATGGGGCCGCCCACTTCACTCGCTACGCGCCCCACCGCTTGCTTGGCGGTCAAGTGGTGCACACCCATTGCCGAAACCACGCCCTCTATGAAGAACACGGCTCCATCAACGACTAGACCAAAGTCGATTGCGCCCAGGCTGAGCAAATCCCCGCTCAGGTTGTTGTAATACATCAGCGCAAATGCTCCGAGCATGCTGAGTGGAATCAAGCTCGCGACCAGGAGGCCTGCTCGCCAACTGCCCAACACCCAAAGCAGCACCAGACCTACAATCAACCCGCCTTCGAGCAGGTTTTTCTGTACGGTGCGCAGTACCTGACCCACAAAGTTGGCTCGATCGTAAAACGGGCGGAGCTCGACACCGGGAGGCAGTGAAGGTGTGACCTCGGCAATGCGTTCTTTGACACGTTTGACGACTTCGTAGGCATTGCCCTGGACGATCATCTGCGTCATCGCATAGACGGTTTCACCCTTTCCGTCTGAGGTGGCCACGGCAAAACGTGGAGCAGCTCCATCTTTCACGTCAGCAACGTCTCCCACGAGAATGGGGCGACCTTCCCGGGTCGTAACGACCTGTCGTGCTACGTCATCGAGCGTCTTGTAAGTCGCCTCGGCTCTGATAAACGTGCCCTCTTCGCTACGCTGAATGAAGCCAGCGCTCACCGTGCGCCCTGAGCCAAGCACGGCCTGCGCCACTTGTTCGGGCGCTACGCCCGTCGCAAGTAGTGCTGCTTCCCGGAGGCGCACTTCGACTTGACGCGTGTCGCCACCCCAAGCATTGACCTCCACGACCCCCGGTACGGTCCGTAGGCGCCGGGCGATGTCCCAGTCGAAGATAGTACGGATCTCACCCAACGAGTGACCGGGCCAGTGGATCGTGAAGTGATAGACTTCACCGAGACCGGTAGTCATTGGGCCCAGGCTGGGACGCCCAGCGGATTCTGTAATGGCCGCGCGCGCGTCCGGCAAGCGTTGATTGACGAGATTGCGCGCTAGCTGCAGGTCGGTATCGTCCTCGAAAATGATGGTCACTGCGCTTACCGCGCTCCGCGATACGCTACGAATCCGGCTCACGTGGGGAATACCGGTCAGCGCAATCTCGACGGGGCGCGATACCATGCGCTCGACTTCGAGCGGTGAGAGACCGGGTGCACTGGTGAGCACTTGAACCTGAACGTTGGTAACGTCAGGTATCGCGTCCACGGGCAGTTTGGCGTAGCCGTAAACACCGGCAACGAACAGGATCACTACCAAGAGCAGCGTGATGAACGGGAAGTTAACACTGAGCCTGACTAACTTGGCAATCATGACTTACTCGAGTCGACTTCGTAACCACTCGCCTTTGAGCAACAGCACGCCGGTGCAGGCCACTCGATCGCCCGGGTTCAGGCCCTTATCGACGAACACCGTTGCATCAGTGTTGCGAACTACACCTACCGTCGTCAGCGTGAATTTGCCTGGAACATCGGTAGCCAGGAAAGCAATTGGAACGCCGTCAATCTCTACGATGGCTGAGCGCGGCACCGCCGCGTAGCGTCGAGGGCCGCCCGTGTCATCCGCTTGGGTGTTGTCAGTTGGTTTCAATGCAAGACGCACATCAATGAATCCGCCTTCGAGTAGCCCGGCGCAGGTAGCTTCCGGCTGCAGTCGAAAACTCACTGTGCGCTTTACTGGGTCGACACTTCGCGTGCTCGAGACAACCGCTGAGTTGCAGGTTCTGCCACTGGATGGAAAGCGCATTTGCGCGTCAGCCCCTACACCAACTGACTCAGCAAGCGTCTCGGGGACGTCAGCTCTTATGTTGAGCTTGCTCGGGTCGAAAATCATGAATAAGACGTCGCCAGAGTCGACTTGAGCGCCCATCTGCGCATGGTGCTGCGCCACGATGCCAGCAATCGGTGATTTGAGCGTGAGGAGAGTACCCTTTGCATTGTACGTCTGGAGCAGCATTTGGGCAGTGAGCTCCTCGGCGCGCGCGGAATCGGCATCGCTGGTTGCGTCGCTTACCGAACGAGCACTCGTTGCGCGTTGCTCAGCAAGTGCCAATTCTTGAGCAAGCACGGTCTCCGCACGCGCGCGCCGCGCGCGCGCCGTAGCCAGGTCACCAACGATCCGAGCGGCGCCGGGTGCGTCGAGGATTGCTAGGACTTGCCCTGCTCGAACCGTGTCGCCCACTTGCACGGCAACACTGCGCACCCGCGCCGTCATCAGCGCGCCAATTTCCGCCTTGCCCCGAGGAGCAGCCACCACCTGACCACTGACCCATACTTCATCGGTGAGACTCTTCTCCTCAGCGGTGGTGATGACGAGGCGACCCGAAGCGAGAAGTTGGGGATCAATCGTGACCGACTTCGACGGCATGGCGTTCGCACTCGGGCAGGCGTTGGCGGGAGCGTTGTGCTCGCTCGGCCCTTTGCCGCACGCCAACAGAAGAAGAATCGCAGTGCTGCGAACCCGAAGCGACACAGCCATTAGAATATGCCCTTTAGCTGGGTTTGGTTGACCCAGCGCAGCAACCTGACTTCAGCGCGCAGCACGTCGGCGGCCGCCATTGCCCATCGTTCCCTGGCGGAGAGTAATTCTCTGCGTGCGGCCAAAAGCGTCGTCAAGTCGATCCGCCCGACCTCGTATTGAATTTGGTATT
>CAZCNI010000223.1:0-4386 GCA_964499765.1 uncultured Polyangiaceae bacterium | reverse complement strand
ACCTCCGCCGTCACAGATGCGGTCGCATAGTGACCGGTGTCGAGCAATTCCCGTGCGGCGCGGCGGGCCACTTCGCTATTGTACGGTTCACCGAGTTGCACGCGGTGCACGGGCATGACCTCGTTCCAGAGCTTACCCGTATTGACCACATCAACGCGGTACACCGGCCTGCCGATGAGCTCAGGGGCGTCTTGCGCGGGCAATGCAATATCCGGAGTCGGCGTTGTGAAGGAATCACCCTGAGCCCTAGCCAGGCTCGCCCAGGTGACTTGAGCAACCAGAAGGAACGCCACAAGCCGAGCGACGGACATGCGAGGCGAATGTGACCGCACCACGACTTCTTACACCAGGTTAGCCATAACCCGCACGGTTTGGGCCGCCACGCCAAAAAAAGAAATTCGACCACGGGGCCTCACTTTCTGCCGATTGCCCGGGCGTACTGCTGTCCTAATTGCCTTAGATTGGCCCATCTCGCCCAAGCCAGGCTAGGCTTCGGCCGCGTTGACCCTGGTTTTGCTCTCAAGCAAGCGGCGAGCGTTGCGCATTGGCGCATTGGCGCTGAGCGTGGCGTTGGTGCTCGTGATCGTACCGTGGTTGCTCGTGAACCACACGAGCTGGGCAGGGCCGTTGTTTGCCAATGGTCTGCGTCGCATCATTGGCGCCGAGCGTGTTACCCACTTGGAGGAGTTCTCGTACGGCATTGCCGATCGAATGAATCGCTGGCGCCATCGGAATGAAGCACCCAAGGCTCGCTGGGCACCTGTAAGTTCGGATCCCGTGGCGCAGTCAGTACAGAGCGATGCTGGCGCCGAAGCAAGTTTTCATCCGGCGTCCGTGGGCCCGTTCAGCGCCAAGTGGCATGCGCCCGGTGACGGCGATTGGGTACCCATCGCCGATCCGAGGCGACCGCAGGAACCCCCTCTACTCTATAAAACCCTCTTGCACCCGGATGTGAATCGCTCGTGGGCTGATCTGTTCGTGGTGGCTGTGTCGCTGGATAACACGATCCTTCACGCTTGCGCTGGCACCGGTGAACCCCGCGCTGATCCGGGTACGCCTGCCGTGGCCCGCCACGGTCGTGTGCCGCCGGATCTCGTGCCGTCATTGCTGGCCGCATTCAACGGTGGGTTCATGGCTGAGCACGGGCACTATGGTATGCGGGTGGACGGCATCAACCTGCTCAAGCCCCGCCCCAAATCGTGCACGGTAATTGGCTACACCAATGACTCCGTGCAGATTGCGACCTGGGACACGGTTCAAGCTTCCGAAGCGCGGATGCAATGGTTTCGGCAGACCCCAGCGTGCATGTATGAGAATAACACCATGCATGTGGGGTTGCGCCAGCCCGAAACACGCCTCTGGGGTGCAACGCTCGACGGCGACACGGTGATTCGTCGTTCCGCGATTGGCCTAGACGAGTCGCGCCGAGTGCTTTTCGTCGGCATAAGCAATAACACCACGGCGCGGGCGCTGGCTGAAGGCATGCACCACGTGGGTGCGGTTGATGTGGCGCAATTGGATGTCAATTGGTCGTATCCTAAGTTCCTGCTCTACCGAGCCAATGAGAAGGGCGAGCTCGTGGCGCAAGCGCCGGTGGACGGCTTCGAATTTCACCCCGGCGAGTACGTGAGCAAATCAGCATTTCGTGACTTCTTCTATTTGACGCGCAAAGTCCCAGCAGGCACGACGCCATGCCCGAATTGCCCGAAGTAGAAGTGATTCGACGTCGGCTCGGTGAAACCGTGCTCGAGCGCACCATCGCATCGATTCGAGTTACCGAGAGCAACTACACCTTTCTCACGTCGCCCCGGGAGCTGCGCAAGCATCTGGTGGGTCAGTGCTTCACGCGTATCAACCGTCGCGGCAAGTACCTGCTCTTCGAGCTCGAGGGACAGGGTTGTTTGGTGATTCACTTGGGCATGACGGGGCAGCTGTTTTCGAGCCGAGCATTGAGTCCGCGGCTCGTCGAGCGCTCGGCGCGTACCAAAGGGAAACCAACCGATCGATTCGAGCCGGACAAGCACACCCATTTGACCATTGTCTTCGCCGACGCCGGGGACCACCTGTATTTCCGTGACAGTCGCAAATTCGGCAAGATACTCTGGTTGGGTGCCAAAGAGCGCAGTCCACGTCTGGAGCGACTAGGACCAGACGCGGTTGGCATTACCGCGCTGCAACTGACTGAGGCACTTGCCGGGCGCCGAGCGGCGATCAAGCCGCTGCTATTGGATCAGTCAATCCTCGCCGGTGTCGGCAATATCTACGCGGATGAATCGCTGTATGCGGCGGCCATCGCCCCCACGCGGCCCGGGCAAGACCTGGGGCCCCAGGAGATCACTGCGCTGGCACGCGCGATTCGTCACGTCCTCAAACGCGCGATCGCCCTCGGCGGCTCCAGTATCGATGACTACCTGCATCCGGATGGTAGCGATGGCTCGTTTCAGAAGCAGTTCGCCGCTTATGGCCGTGAAGGCCAAACTTGTAGGCGTTGCGGTGGGCGCATCCAGCGTATCGTGATGGCGCAGAGAAGTGCCCACTATTGCCCGAGTTGTCAGCGGTAGAATTGCTACAGTCGATCGCCGGCTTTGGCTTCAGCAATACCTTCGAAGATTCCCTCGAAGAGCACTCCAGTCAGATAGCGTTCGCCCGCGTCCGGTAGGATCACTACGATGGTCTTGTTGGCGAATTGTGGATCGGCTGCCAGGCGCGCAGCGGCTGCTACTGCGGCACCGCAACTGATTCCGCTGAGGATGCCTTCCTCTTTTGCAAGCCGGCGAGCATAGGTCAAAGATTCTGCTGAATCTACACGCTCGACGCGGTCTACGACCGACAGATCGAGCGTTTTCGGAATGAACCCCGCGCCAATTCCCTGAATCTTGTGTGGGCCAGGCTTGAGTTCCTGCTGGGCCAAGTGCTGTGTTATCACGGGACTCTCCACAGGCTCAACGGCAACGCTCACCAAGGGTTGGTGCTTGTCGTGTTTGAAGAACTGGGATACCCCCGAGATGGTACCGCCCGTGCCAACGCCAGATACCAACACATCGACCTTGCCGTTGGTGTCTTCCCAAATCTCGGGACCTGTGGTGCTGCGATGAATTGCGGGGTTTGCCGGGTTCTCGAACTGCTGTGGAATGTAGTAACGGTCAGGTGCCGAATTGCGAATGTCATTGGTTTTTTGTATGGCTCCAGACATTCCCTTGGACCCTTCGGTGAGCACGATATTGGCGCCAAGGGCTTTGAGCACTTTGCGGCGCTCGATGCTCATCGTTTCCGGCATGACCAACGTTACTGTATAGCGCCGCGCTGCAGCCACGAAGGCCAGTGCAATCCCCGTATTACCTGAAGTCGGTTCGATGATCTCTACACCCGGTTTTATTAGGCCACGCTTTTCGGCGTCCCAAATCAAGGCTGCCCCGAGTCGGCACTTGACGGAGTAGGCGGGATTGCGGCCTTCGATTTTAGCCAACACTCGAGCGCCTTGCGGCACGATCCGGTTCAGCTGCACCAGCGGTGTGTGGCCAATCGAAAGCGAATTGTCGTTGTAGATGGGCATTGCTCAACCAAGTCGTCCTGCACGGTTTGCGCTTCTAGGGGTTCCAGACCTCTTGCCTGCTGGAAATTGGCAGTTCACTCGACCATCGTAGTCGTGCGGGCGGTGAACTGCGCCCACGCGATGTCGTATTGGACTCATCCATTATTACGGATGTGTCCAATGGGTAGCCACTGCTGAAAAACAGGACGGCCGGTAGTGCTGTCTAGAGCGCGAGCGTCGGAAAGTATGACGCCGACGGTCTTGACCTTGACGTCATCGACCGCGGTTATGGTGATGGGTTGATTCGGCGCGCCGTGGTACGACGACAAATCAATGCCCTGAATCTCTGGTGGGTGCAGGAAATCAGCCACCGCCACATTGAACGCGGTTTGTCCGCGCGACTTTGCAACCTCTTGATAGGTGGCTGACGTTTTGGCAGCCTTGGCGTAAATGATGGCGTTGCGGAACTTATCGCAGTGCGCTCGCTGAGCCTCGCTGAGCTCCTTACTGTGCGCGCCGGGCGCGGCGGCTAGAACATACTGACCATTTTTGTACTTCTTGAGCCTCGTCACGTGCGTTGGCTTTGCGCGCCACCGTGGAGATGAATGCCCGCCACATGTCGCTAGTGACGAACTTGAGTTGTTGGCATCTCTCAGGCCCCATGATGAGACAGGGCGATCGGCCTATGACCTCAGGGTGTTGCTGAAGGTGGTTCTCTATGGCTACTACAGCGGAATCGTCTCAAGCCGCCCCATCGCTGAGGCGTGCCGCCGCGAAGACGCACAACCTGGAGACGCTAGGCAAGCGCTGCGCGGACTTGCATCCAGCGTTGCGCGGCGTGTTCCCACAGAACA
>CAZCNI010000222.1:2652-4387 GCA_964499765.1 uncultured Polyangiaceae bacterium | reverse complement strand
GTACATCACATCGCGAATCAGAATTGGCACGCTCAAGGTGGCTGGGGGTGTCTGAACGACAGGCGTACAAGTCCACCCCGATTCCACTTGGCAGGTCGCACTGCAACCATCGCCGGAGCGTGTGTTGCCATCGTCACAACCCTCCTGGGGATACTTGAGACCATCGCCGCACACAGCCGTGCACGTGCCACCAGCGCAGCTCGGTTCATTCGTACACGTGGGCGAGCAGCCGTCATAAGGGATCAGATTGTGGTCATCGCATTGCTCGGACCCTTCCTTGGTCCCGTCGCCACAAACCGTCTGGCGACATGCCGCACCCGCCGTTGGACAGACCCAACCGTCTTCGCGTTGGCAGGTACTCGAGCAGCCGTCACCCGCCTTAGTATTGCCGTCGTCACAAGATTCAACGCCTGCCACCACGCTATCCCCGCAGCTCGCAGCGCGACACGCGGCTCCAATGATTGGGCAGACCCAGCCGGTCTCGAGCTTGCAGGTATTCGAGCAGCCGTCACCGGAGCTCGTATTGCCGTCATCGCATGTCTCTGCACCGGTGAGCTTCTTGTCACCGCAGACGGTGATGTTCACACATGCTGACGGCTTCTTCGAATTGTCGCACGACCACCCGAGTTCGACCGTACAGTTGGCGCTGCAGCCATCCCCCGCTTTGGTAGCACCGTCATCACAGGTTTCACCGCGCGTATAGCTGACAATACCATCACCACAATAGGCGATGGCCGTGCAGGGCTGGCCAGGTGCGGCACAGGTGTATCCCGACTCTACCTGGCAGGCTGCGGAACACCCGTCGTTCGACGATGAGTTGCCGTCGTCACAGTACTCATTGGTCTCGAGGATTCCGTTGCCACAGACTTGCTTGGCAACCGCAGTGCATGCACCTCCAGCACGTGGACAGGTGTAGCCCGCTTCAACGGTCGTGCAGTCTGCCGAACAGCCATCGCCCGAAACCGCGTTGGAGTCGTCGCAGGCCTCGGTTCCCTCGCGGGTACCATTGCCACAGACCATGGTCGAGCTACAGATCTGGTGCGGCGGAACCGACGGTACAATCGGCGTGCTGCACGCGCAATTGGGCTCCAATAAGCAATTGCCATCGCAACAGTCGCCAGGCTTTCGATTGCCGTCGTCACACTGCTCCGAACCATTCAGAATGCCATCGCCACAATACTGATTGAGCTTGCACGGCTGGCCCGGCACCGGGCAGGTGTACCCGGTCTCGAGTTGGCAAGTAGCCGAGCATCCGTCGGCGGGTGTCTTATTGCCGTCATCGCATGACTCATTGGTCTCTATTGACCCATTGCCACAGACTGCCGTTCCAGTTCCAATGACGCAGGGCTGACCTGGAGTCAGACATGTATATCCCGGTTCCACACTCGTGCAGTCTTCAGCGCAACCGTCGCCAGAGGCCGTGTTGCCGTCGTCGCAGGCCTCGCTGCCAGTAACCAGGCCGTCTCCGCAGACCATAGTGGACACGCAGGGTTGGCCAACATTGGGGCAGGTGTAGTTGGGTTCGATACGACATGCACCGGAACACCCATCGCCGGGAGTTGCGTTGCCGTCATCGCAGGACTCACCGTTATCGAGAACGCCGTTGCCACAGTCGGTTCCCTGATCCGTGGTACCCACATTCGAACTGCCTCCGGAGCCGCTGCCGCCCACATCGACGCCCGCACCGCCCGTAGAGCCCAGGTTAACGTCGCCGCCCGTGCTTGCCGCCGAGCCC
>CAZCNI010000222.1:0-2552 GCA_964499765.1 uncultured Polyangiaceae bacterium | reverse complement strand
CTTGCCGCCGAGCCCATGTTACTAACGCCACCCGCGCCTGTCGCCCAGCCCGTGTTGCTGTCGCCGCCTGTAGCTGTCGACCAACCCGTGTTGCCGGCGCCTCCCACACTAATCACTTGGTCGCCAGGGTTTGGAACGCCGCTGCAAGACACGAGAATCATATACGCGACGAATCCTAACGCAGTGGCGGGGCGATACATGGGCGAGCTCCTTCGAGGACGGGCGGATTTACAAAACGAGCCAACTTAAAACGTAGCTGCCAAGCCCTGCGCAGTCAAATCAAAATGCTCAAATGCCACACCCGTGACTTTGGTTTGCCTGCGGGCAGAAGTCAGCGACCAATTTTGCTGGTCAGCCCGTATGCCGACTCACACCTAACGACACTTCACCCCGCCCTTCAGTTGATGTGCGCGCCACTGCCTGAATGATTTCAGTGCGCGACATGGGGCCGTGCGGCTCGACACCTCATAGCGCGTGCGCGGTTTGGACCGTGTAGGCCGGCGCCACCGAAATCGGAAAACGAACTCTTTTGGTGTAACGCTCCGACGCCTCGCTCATACGTACCAAGGCAACCGCTTGCTGCAACCTGACGGGAGCAGCGACTCGCGCGGTGAGGAGAGGAAGCGATATGATGAAAACTCATAGTAGGAATTGGTGTGCCTTGGCAATGGCGGTAGCGCTGCCCACGGCCTGTGGTGGAACTTCGGATGAAGGTGAATCGCCGACGACGCAAGGCGAAGCGGCGTTGCGCGGTGAGTCGAGCGACGGTGCCGTATTTACGATGAGCAACGACGTTCAGGCGAATACCGTGTTCGCATACCATCGTTCGGCGGACGGCTCATTGGATGCTGCGGGTCAATACGCCACCGGTGGGCTCGGCACGGGCGCGAGCCTTGGTTCGCAGGGGTCGGTCAGATTGTCGGAAGATGGTCGGTCCCTTTTAGTGGTCAATGCGGGAAGCAATGATATCTCGAGCTTTGCGGTTCATGGGGCGCATCTGACATTGCGCTCCAAAGTTCCATCTGGCGGCATTATGCCGACGAGCATTGCCGAGCGCGATCATCTGGTCTACGTGCTCAACGCTGGATCGAATAGCAACGTCACCGGTTTCTCGCTCGATGCTTTGGGCGGGCTGCAGCCCATTGTCGGTTCGACGCGCGCCTTGAGCGCGGCCATGCCGTCTGCGGCCGAGGTTGCGATCGCGCCCAGGGGACTTGGCGTGGTAGTGACCGAAAAAGGCACGAATCTGCTCGACGTTTTCGAGCTGCATTTCAACGGTACCCTGGGCAAAGCCGAAACCCATGCCTCTTCTGGCGCTGTGCCGTACGGATTCGACTTTTCATCGAACGGCACACTTGTCGTCTCGGAAGCCGCGCCCGGTGCCATGTCATCGTATCGGCTTGGTAGGTTGGGCGCATTTAAGACCATCTCCGCCACGGTGGCAGACAACCAGATTGCGCCGTGCTGGGTGGTCGTCACGCATGATGGCCGATTCGCGTACACGGCCAATGCAGGTAGCTCGTCCATCTCCGGCTATTCTTTGGCTTGGGACGGCGCGTTACATCTGCTCGGCGTTAACGGAATCACGGGCAACATGGGACAAAACGCCAAGCCACTGGATATGGCGCTAGATCAGTCACAGCACCTGTACGCCATCGACGCGGCCAATCGGGTCATCGACGGCTTTGCCATAGGCGAGAAGGGAAGCTTGACGCCGGTTACGAGTGCAACGGGCCCGAGCACGCTCGTCGGCGTTGCAGCGATGTGACACGGACGGCTGCAACAGGTTGGCGCTCCTACGCCAACCTGTTGGGCACTCTAAGCCGCACCAAGTTATGGAAGAATGACAGTGGGTGGCGCCCTCACCAATCGATCTGGGTGTCGATCTCGCTTCGCAGAGCGCTTGGACAGGGCAGACCAGCGTCCAGCTCACGAACACCCGAACCGACGCCGCGCAAACCTACTCGGCGTCGATCAGCTGTTGCGACACGAGCTCACAGAGTGGCGGCACGTCAATCGTGGCGTCGCTCGATCAATCGACGGTCAACCTGACCCCGGGTGGTACGAGTTCACTGAACGTAAGCGTAAACGCCACGAACCGAGCTCTTCCCACTGGAATACGGTTACGGCCACGTCGGGTGCGCACGTCCTCAAGGCCATTGCGTACGATGTGGCTGGTAACACGGCCACGGTTACGGTTGGGGTGACAGTAGACAACAGCCCACCAATGGTGACGTTGACCGCTCCAGTTGCCATTGGCACGGGCAAGAGCTACGCGCTTTTGGCCAAGGCTTACGATGCTGCGGGCAACAATCGCTCCTCGGCTACGGTCACGGTGATCTCTAGGTAGATTTCAACACAGAGCGGCACCGCCACTGGCCGCGTAGTTCGTTTGCCCCTGGCAAAACTCAGTGAGTGCTTTGGGACATTTCTTGATGCCTTTGCGGCGCGCAAGCACGAGGTTCGTCGCACGGCCGAACGGTGGCTCATGGATTAGGTTGTGCGTTGGGAAACATGGAACGGGGCGCGTACAGGCGGGAAGGTGAGAGCCA
>CAZCNI010000221.1:0-4408 GCA_964499765.1 uncultured Polyangiaceae bacterium | reverse complement strand
GGTCTCGCGGTCTCGTAGCTCGCCGATTGCAATGATGTCTGGATCCTCACGAAGAGCACCTTTGAGCGCGGTCTCAAAGTTCCTAGTGTGTACGCCAACCTCTCGTTGACTAACGACTGAGCGTTTCGGTGAATGGATGAATTCGACGGGATCCTCTACCGTTATGATGTGCGCGGGTCTCGTCTGATTGAAGAGATCAACGAGTGCGGCAAGGGTCGTCGTTTTGCCATGACCGTTGGGACCAGATATGACGATCAAACCCTGATGGTAGTCTTGGACTTTGGCCAGCTCTGGGGGAAGTCCCAACTCAGAAAGAGTCGGCGGCTTGTCTGGAATGAGGCGCAGGCATGCCTTCAATCCAGTCCGCTGGCGGCAGACATTGACGCGTAATCTGCCCGCTATGCGTTCTTGGTAGGAGAAATCGACGTAACCGTGCTCAGCAAGCACTGCTTGTTGCGATGGATTGAGGAGCTGACCCATTGCCTCCGTTAGCCACTGGTGAGAAATGGGCTCTCCGTATGGTGTTAACCTGCCCACTTTGCGTATGCGTATCGGCTGATCCGAAAAAAGGTGCACGTCCGAGACCTCTTCACGTCGCGCCTGCTCAAGTATGTCGGTGAGCGACATGCCATTTCGCTCAGCGTCTTCGAATGGTCGGCGATTTGCGACCGAATGCTCGACAATCGATGCTGACTCTCGGCTCTGGAGTTCTGGGGCGCTGCGGTCTTGAACGCCAACTTGAGCGCTCACGTCGTGCTGAGTCGTGTCAGTGGCAAGCCTGATTGAGATCTGCAAATCCGCGGCTGCGCGCTTCACCTTCAAGCGAAGTCGTCTCGACCCATAAACGAGCACCTGGTCGATATCGCCGGGGGTTTCGCGAATCGCCGTCTCGAGCGGCGTACCCGCCATGATCGAGTGAATATCACTCAGGCGCAGGGGCCGTTGCGTGATGGAGTGCAGGCCGTCCACCATGCGCACGGCGGCTTCCGCACCCGTACAGAGCGAGAGTTCGACCACGTCAGGTCGATCGAGAAGGTCCAGAAATCGGTCAAGCGCGGACAACGGCTTTTAGCCTATACGAATCGGACCCCAAGTGAAACGGGTACTCAAATCGTATTCGGCCACGCGGAAAGTCCGCAGCCCAACCGGGTCAGACTAGAATCTTGTCTGCATGTAGGATATCGGCAAACGCGCCATTTTTGATGGACTCGCTGTGCATCCGGGCTTCCGAAACGCTCCTGAGAATGTACCGATTGGCCACGAAGAGCTTGCGACTCTCGATTTCTGCGTGGTCGAGCATGACGTATCCGAGGTAGCTACTGATGTACATCTCGACCAGCGGGCGCGCCGCGACTTCCAGGAACGTGCTGTCCCTTCGTTCATTGACGAATCGCAAGCTGTCCAGGAAGAGTTCTCGGATATCCCTTACTTGTGCAGCGAGCCCCGCGGTTGCTCCCTTGTACTCTTTGGTCGTGTGGTCGTCGAAGAACTCTTTGAGCACGTCGGTCACGACGCCTCCGGTTGCTGCCACTATCTGCAGTTGGGACGTTCCTTCGTAGATATTCGTGATCCTGGCATCGCGCGTGAGACGCTCGACTTTGAACTCTTTCATGTAGCCAGTACCACCGTGAATCTGCAGCGCATCGAAGGTGACACGATTACACCCCTCGGTGAGCAGGTACTTGCAGGCGGGCGTGAGGAAGCCGGCAATCTTGGTGATGTCTTTCAAACGACTCGTGACGTCGGTCGTTGGCGCACCCGCTTCCTTCAGTTGAGCCGACTTTTCCTCGAGTCGCTCCTTGAGATCGACGGTTCTGGCTGCCTGATAAAACATGGTTCGGTTCACCTCGACGGCTACCCGCATGTCGATCAGCATATTGGCCACTACGGGAATGTCGTAGATGGCCTTGCCGAATTGCACCCGCTCTTTTGCGTATTTTAGCGCCTCTTCGTAGGCTTGCTGCGATAGGCCAAGTGCCTGCGCCGATACGCCCATGCGCGCGCGGTACATGAGGTCAAGAACGTACTTGATGAGCCCAAGCTTGCGCTTACCGACCAACTGGGCCGGGGTGTCGTTGAACTGCAGTTCGCACGTGGGTGAACCGTGAATCCCGAGTTTGTGTTCGATGCGGCGCACCACGACGCTGTTGTCAGCGTGACAGACGAACATCGAGAGACCACGCGCATCTTTGGTTCCAGGCTCGGAGCGCGCCAGCACGAGCAATACGTGTCCATTGCCGTTGGTAATGAACCGTTTGACGCCACGCAGACGCCAGTGGCCCGCTTCACTTTGGTAGGCCTGCAGCTTGCACGCCTGCAGATCGCTGCCGGCGTCCGGTTCAGTGAGCGCCATCGCGCCGGTGTATTCGCCGGAGCAGAATCCCGGCAAGAATTCCTGACGTTGTTCGTCGCTGCCAAACTTGTTGATGCAGTCAGCAATGTCCTGCAGGCCGAAGATATTCATCAGCGAGGCGTCGGCTCTTGAGACGACCTCGATGGCCATGGTGTAGATCGAGAATGGTACGTTGAGTCCGCCATAGCGATAGGGAAGTATCATCCCCATCAATTCAGCTTTGGTGAGCTCTTCCAGGTTCTTGACCGTGCCGTCAGCGTAGTGGACTTTCCCATCTTGGAACGTGGCACCTTGTTCGTCGACTTGCGACGCACGGTCGGCGATCGAGTTGCCAGCAATGTCGCCCACCAGCGTCAGCAACAGCCTATAGTTGTGCATCGCATCCGCGTAGTCGACTGGCGCATGCGGAAACTTGGCGTGACTGGTGTAGTCGTGCTCGCTAATTGCGACGCTTTCACTTAGCTCGAACTGCGAGAAGTGGAATTGAATATCGGGATTGTCGGAGAAGAAGTTGGCCATCAGGTGTCCTACTTGAGTCTGGCTTTGTAGCTTTCAATCAATTTGGGAACAATCTCCATTGCATCTCCGACGATTCCGTAGTGAGCCACGTCGAATATGGGGGCTTCTGGGTCCACGTTGATTGCGATGATCTTGTTGGAGTCTTGCATGCCGGCACGGTGCTGAATGGCACCGGAAATGCCGATTGCGATATAGAGCTTCGGGCGAATCGTGAGCCCCGTCTGTCCCACTTGGCGTTCCGCGGGCACGAAACCGGCATCGACCGCGGCTCGTGTCCCGGCCACCTCCGCCCCGAGGACCTTGGCGAGTTCGTGGACGAGTCGGAAGTTCCCTTTGGAACCGAGACCATAGCCCCCGGCGATGACAATGGGCGCGGATTTGAGGCTATTGCGCGACTCCTGCCGATGCCGTTCGACAATCGTCACCAGTTCGTCGATGGGGTCGGTTTGGACCTCAATCTGCGTGACGTGGGCAGGGCGAGGGTGCGGATCGAGGCTCAGCTCCATGACGCCCTCTCGCACCGTTGCCATTTGCGTGTGCGTATCGGGGGTAATGATTGTGGCTATGATGTTTCCACCAAACGCGGGTCGAATCTGCAGTAGCAACCGCGGAAAGTTCTGCTTCAGGTAGGTGACGTCCGCGATCTGCAGGTCGGTGCAATCAGCGGTGAGCCCACTCTGTGTTGCCGAAGCGATGCGCGGCGCCAAGTCTCGTCCAATGATCGTGGCACCAAACAACACAATACGGGGTGTATACTCGCGTATCAGCTTTACCAAGTGCCGCTCGTACGGCAGCGTGCGGTAGTGCTCGAGTGAAGGATGCGAGACGAGTAGGACTTCGTCGGCTCCATAGGTAAAAGCCTGCTGTGCGATGAGAGCGACTTCGTGGCCCATGACCACGGCGAATAGCCGACCCTGCAGTGCATCTGCGAGTTTTCGCCCCTTGCATAGGAGCTCGAAGCTTACGTCAGCGGCTTTGTTGTCGCGTTGTTCGACGAACACCCAAACATCGTTGCTTTTCGTATCGTTCATGGCGGGCTCATCCAATGATGTGGTCTCGGATCAGGGAGTCAATTAGACCGGCGAGGCCATCTCGTGTCGGTTCGACGTTCATGCGGTTGCGACCCGCCAATACGACGGACTCGATCTTGTGAACGCGAGTCGGTGAGCCCTTGAGTCCACAGCGCGTGAGATCGATATCGAGATCGTCGGCAGTCAGCGTTTCAATGTACAGATTGTGCTGTTTTGCCTCATCAACGAGCTTGTCGAGGTATAAGAGGGTGTTTTCTTCCACCAACTTCTCGAGCTCCGCGAGCGTTCGTGCATTCTTGAACTCCATCAGGCGCTTGGCTCGGAAGGGTCGGGGCGTCACCGCATCTTTGAGCACGGTCAGCAGCGCCGGCATGGCTGAGCGCAACACCTCGAAGCCGCCATCAATGCGGCGTTTGGCAAGTATCTTGCCGTCGGCGATCTCGAGAATTGACTCGGTGTACGTTATCTGAGGGATACCGAGTTTCTCGGCCGTCTGCGGACCCAC
>CAZCNI010000220.1:0-4411 GCA_964499765.1 uncultured Polyangiaceae bacterium | reverse complement strand
GCGTAAAGCACGTCACCCACGACGCGCGTATCTCGAACCCAACCCCCGAGCGTAGCCTGCCCGAGTACCTTCATATTCGTCGGATCATTAGCGTCGATTCCACGCACCACCGAGCCATGAAACGGCTTGCCGTCGTTAGTCGTCCCGTACCAATCAGAAACGACCACGCTCGCAACACCGTTGTGCACGACCATCTCGATTGGGGTA
Organism: uncultured Polyangiaceae bacterium; assembly: GCA_964499765.1. Classification (GTDB taxonomy): domain Bacteria; phylum Myxococcota_A; class Polyangia; order Polyangiales; family Polyangiaceae; genus FEN-1139. The sequence goes on along the minus strand of CAZCNI010000220.1, from coordinate 4,204 downwards.
CCGTAAATTGGCGAACGACCGAGCAGCTTCGGCGCATCCACGTTGGTCACATCGAACACCATCAAGCCGCGATAAGAATTCAAGTAATAGAGCCGGTTACCATCGAGCCGATACAGGTCCGTCTCTTCAACGGTTCGAGTCGGAGTCGAGCTGCTTGCAGATACAGTCGGCGTCGTTGTAGCGCCCGCGCTATTATCGACTGCGAACCCCGCAGTTCTGGAACTCTGACTCTGCGCAGTGGCGGGTCTCGATTGAAACTCGGTTTGCCCCACCACCGGCTCACCATTGGCTTTGGAGGTGCCGCTGCACCCGACCACGCTAAGCCCGAGCACAGAGGTCAAGAACGACAACGCTCCTAGGAGGAGCCGAGGTTGCGGATTGAGTACGAACGGGATCGGATGCTTGTTCATAGGGTCTCACCTGGGGAAGCGTGGGTAAGAATTGGTGCCGCGCCCTACCCACGATTGAATCCCAACGGTCGCCAACAGGACCGGACTCGTTTGGGCATCATGGAGGCGCAATGTGCTTTGTCTGCATGCGTCAGGCCAACGTCCAACAATGGCTAAGTAGCCCGCAAAGTGCCTAATTGTGCGCCACAAGTCGGGTGACCTGTGCCACATGGCACAGTCATCGGAACCCGATGTCTCGTGCCAGTTGCGGCTGCTTGAGCGCTGCTAAAGCGCCGGTTGTTGGGCCGCTCAATTGTCCGAGCTCTGAGTTTCTGCACGCGAATACGGATGCATCCTCTTATGTCGTTGCTGCGCGAGAAAACGGGCCGCGTCCCCTGCTCGCTGTCCGCTTGCCGACTCTTACGCGGCATCGCGCCGGGCGCGGCGTACTGCCTGCGCCAGGTGCTCAAGCATGCTTTCCGTAGTTGGAAAGTCAACGCAAGCATCCGTGATGCTCTGGCCGTACGTCATCTTGGATCGGTCAGCGTTCAGCGCCTGTCTCCCTGCCACGATGTTGCTTTCTATCATCACTCCCGCGATATGACGTGAGCCATCGGCAACTTGGCTGGCCACAGCGTCTAGAACGCCTGGTTGCTTCTCGTGGTTCTTGCCGCTGTTGTCATGACTGCAGTCCACGATCAGGCGCGTTGATACGTCCGCCTTTGCCAGGGCCGCTGCCGCTGCCTGCACTGATTCAGCATCGTAGTTGGTGCTGTCTGAACCACCGCGCAGCACCAGGTGCCCGTCTGGGTTACCATCCGTGCTAACGATCGACACGCGGCCAAAGCCGTCCACGCCAAGGAAACTGTGCGAGTGCGCTGAAGAGACCATGGCATTGATCGCAATGTCGAGGTCACCATCCGTGCCATTCTTGAACCCAACCGGCATGCTCAGGCCGGAGGCAAGCTCACGGTGCGTTTGACTCTCGGACGTGCGCGCGCCAATGGCAGCCCAACTGACCAAATCCGACATATATTGCGGCAGAATCGGGTCCAGCATTTCGGTTGCCGTCGGGAGACCCAGGTTGGCGATGTCTAGCAGCAGCCGCCGTGCCAGGCGCAGCCCGGTTGGGATGTCGCAGGTATCGTTGAGGCGCGGGTCATTGATCAGCCCCTTCCACCCCACGCAGGTGCGCGGTTTTTCGAAGTACACCCGCATGACAATGACCAGCGCGTCGCGATGGCGATCGACCAAGCTGCGCAAGCGCTCAGCGTAATCGCGAGCTGCATCCGGATCGTGAATCGAGCAAGGTCCAACAATGGCCAGTAAGTGCGAGTCGCGGCCGTGCAACACGTCTCGAATCTGGTCACGCGCTACAAAAACCACGTTCGACGCCTGTTCGGTCATCGCAAATTCGGCTTTTAGTGTGTCGGGGGCAAAGAGTGGCACGGTATCGACTACGTGAAGGTTATTGGTCTGGTACATGACGACTTTTCCTAGTTGCGCGGACCCATGCTCAAAAAGCAAAGCCCGCAGCTTCACCGCGTCGCCAGTAGCGAACGTTGAAGCTTTGGGCCACGAACACACCCAAGCGTTGCTGAAGAGGCGATTCAAATCGCATGAGGTCTGAACTTCGAGTTGCTGGAATACCGTTGAATCGATCGAAAGAGGCTTAAACGACGAAGCCCCCGGTCGCTGCCGCGACCCGGGGCTTTTTACTGCGGTTCGGTTATCCCTAACGCGAACCTAGCCCAGAGAGCGCGGCCAACTTGCCGGCCCGTACCAGTAAAAATAGCCAAAATAGTGTCGAGAACTGGGCATCGGGATAAGTCTACTCAGATACGGCAATTCCGCAAGTACCTTGAGCTGAAATATCGCTTTAGAATACCGCGCTAGGAATCAGAGCCCCGGTTTTCGATTCCGCCGAGCCGGCAGCGCGGAGCACGGCCCCCCAATGACTGACACGAGCCCCATCGACGAACTCCTTGAACCATTGCGCGCAGACTACCATGCCCGCCGCCGCAAGGTGCTCTCGCGTGTGGATCCAATTGAACAGGCTCTACACCGCTACACACAGGGGCTCGAACTCGAGGTTGCGCGTGGACTTGCCGCAGCGCACGGACTCAAACAGCCCGCAGGGACTGCCAGTGCAAAAGAAGCCGCGCGTGCACTGCTAAGCGCCGTGCAGCAACTGCCCGAATTGCAGGCACCGCCCGTAACGAGTGAAGCTACAACACCAAAGAACTCGTTGGTAACCAGTAAAGCACCGGTGCAGACGGAGCTCGACACGCCCTGGCCCCAGTTGATGCGCACTACGACTCGCGCGTCGCTGGTTATCGTAGGCGGAGCATCTCCCCTTGCCAAGTCGCGTATGTTGCCGAAGCCGCTGCTGTCGCGAACGGAATGGGTGGACACGCGGCATCAAGGTACGCACGCCATTGGCAATCTTGAGCGGCGTATCCGTGAGCAGCGCGTGGCAGCGCTCATCTTGGTGGAAGGGTTGGTGCAGCATCGCCACACGGATCCGCTGGTCAGTGCTGCGCGCATGGCACAGGTGCCCTGCGCGTATGCGGGCAAGGGCGGCACGCTCGCAATTAGGACGGCGCTTGACGAGATCGAGCAAGCGCTCAGCGCGCTCGCGCTAAAGGGCGAGTAACTACAGGCGCCCAGGCTGTAACAAGATGCAATCAAGGATTTCCTTTTTCTGTTTATACGTCGCGTGGAGCTTGTTTGGCGGCGCGTGCACGCCCCACACTTCGAGTGCACGGCAACCAGCAGCTCGGACCGCACATTCTGCAACTTCCGTTGCTTCGGTGCCCGCGCAAGCCGCTCCGCTTGCGTCGAGTGAGCCCGCGCAAGACGCAGGAGCCCCTGGTAGGGGTGCTGCGGGCGCACGCCCAGCATGTCCCGAGTTGCCCTCGGTCGCAGACGAGGGCACGCCCTGCGGCGAGCTGCACTGCCTGGCATTCGACAGCGCAGCGGCTGCTTTTGCCCACCTGCTAGCGCACCAACCTTGCGTAATCGGGGTTGGTGAATCGCATGCGCAGAAGGGGGACGAATCAATACCGTCGGCCACTCGCCGCTTTGCGGAACTATTGCTCCCAAGTCTCTGTGGTCGCAGTCGAGCCATGGTCTTGGAAGTGTGGTTGCCGCGCAACGATTGCGGCGACCAGCGCGTCAAGCAAGTCGAACAAGCGCAGAAGCCTGCCATTACCACGCAATCCAAATCGAACAAAGACGAGTACGTTGCACTCGGCTATAGCGCAAAGCGATTAGGCATCGAACCCTCGGCGCTCGTGCCCACGTGTGACGAGTACCAGTCGATTCTGGATGCCGGCCCCGACAGCATCGAACGTATGCTCGCGCTAATCGGCAGCAAGACCGCTGAGCGGGTCATTGAAGCATTGCATCGCGCACCCGCTTTCGAACCTGGCCCGGTTGTCATCGCCTACGGCGGTGCGCTGCACAACGACGCCGAGCCAACGCCGGAGCACCAAGACTTCAGCTACGGCCCGCGCCTACTTACCGAAACGCAGGGCCGCTATATCGAGCTCGATCTCATCGTTCGCGAATTCGTCAAAGATACCGAACTGTGGAAAAAGCAGCCGTACTATCGAGCGCTGCGCAACAATTCGAAGCAGAAGGACAAGACGCTGCTTTACCAGTGGGGTGAGCATTCGTATGGGCTGGTGTTTGATAGTTCGCGCACTCAACCACTACCCAGACGCAAATTGGAGCAACCGTGAAAAGCGCGCCCTTTATCTTGGTTGGACTGGCAGTCGTGAGTGCCGCCATCGGCGCGGTCCTGTGGAAAA
>CAZCNI010000219.1:0-4415 GCA_964499765.1 uncultured Polyangiaceae bacterium | reverse complement strand
CCCAAGTGTTGCGGGCTGATCCCTTGGCCGTTGTCGATGATCTCGATTATTGCGCGTCCCGTATCACTTCGACGCGTACGAACCGTGATGGTGCCGCGGTCCGAATTCGTATCTGGGATGGCCTGAGCGGCATTGACCAGAAGATTCACGAAGACCTGCGCTAGTTGTTGGGCGTCGGCCTTCACTCTGGGCACGTCACCGTACTCTTCACGGACTCGGGCGCGATGTCGCAGAACGTGCTCGGTGAGTTTTAAAGCGTCGCCCAGAACGTAGTGAACGTCCAGCAGCTCAAGTTGGTCGTCCTCGCGCGAACGCGTTAGCAGTCTCAGCTCCCTAACCACACGACGGATACGCTCGGTGCCGTCCAGGGCTTCACTCGCCAGTCCCGCCAGTTTGATCCTCTCCGACGACTGCTCCGCCAGAGGCAGCCGGTCAACTAGTTCCCGAAGGTTGGTCATCACGTAAGTCAGCGGGTTGTTGATTTCGTGGCCTACGCCGGCCGCCAGTTGCCCTAACGCCGCCAAACGGTCTGCACGCGTTAGAGCCACCTGTGCTTGAACGAGCTCTTGATTGCGCAGGTCGACATCATGCTCTAGCCGCTTTGACAGCTCCTGCAGTCGTACGTAACCCCTGAGGGCTGCTTGTCCAAAAGCAATCACCGATGTAATGACCAGCGCTAGATAGCCTAGGCTCAGCGCAAATGGCACCTTGACCCAACCGGCGACGAATGCCGCTTCGTACACGGCGCTACCGCACAAAGCCAGTAGGCCACAGCTAACGCTGGGAGAACCAACGCCAGGCCAGTCAGACTTGCGAATGGTGAACACGGCATAGAACAGAGTCAGCACGCTGATCGCCAGGACGCAGAGGCCCCAGTGAGTCAAACCCAATCCCCGGCATGCCGGACCCGCAACCCGTGTCGACGTCGCTAACGTCGAGTAGCACACCCAGCCAGGGACCAGTGCCGTTGAACCGCTGAGAATGCTGCCCAGAAATAGTACTTGCTGCGTAATGCCGCGGGTCTTTGGAACGCTGACTCGACAAGCAAGCAACCACGCAGCACCGTGCAGCGCAACGAGCAGCACACTAATGCGGTACATCCACTCAGCAGTACTCGGACCCAAGTCGCCAGAAACCGAGATTGCGCTGATGATCGTGTAGGTCGCTCCGATCGCCGCCACGCTCGCAAAGGAACGACTCGACCCCAGCCCTTTGACGCGGTGGATCAACAATGCGAACACCACCAGACCCACGTAAAGTCCGACGAGTGTCGCAACAGCGAAGTCCATTCCAATCACGAACTGGCAGTCTCCAATTCCGCAGACCTCACCTTGCCGAACGTTTCCTCGAAGCGGCACTGCCGGTTTTGGGTCCCAGCTTGCTCGCCATTGCCTTCACCAAACCTACCGCCTCATACGGCCGCGCCGCCGCGCGCCAAAGACCACTCGATCTTCATGCGCTGCCCTGCAGTGTTGCGATCTCGACGGCGTCTGTCTAGCCAAAGCACCGGGACAACCCGGCCCAGTGGCCCTCCGGTTCCGCGGTTCGCATCTATCGCAACAGAGCCATTACCACGGCCATGCGAACAGGTGACGCTACGTAGTCGAACAGTTGCCACCAAATAATGAGCGCGACCCAACCGAGTATTACTGAGTCTCGAAGCTTGTCATAAATCGGACCGAGTTTTCGGGGAGCCAGGCCCTCGAGTACGCCCGCTCCGTCCAGCGGAGGCACGGGCATCAGATTGAAGAGGCCCAAAATCACATTGAGGTCTACGAGTATCTGAAGCGCGTAGCAAGCTGCCGTCACGGGCGATTGACCACCGAAGTTCACTGGGTCAACCCAGTGATCCATGGTTGGGCGCACTGCCACTGAAATGATATGAGACGCAAGCATGGCGCGGAGCGCAACCCAGCCCATTGTGGCGAGCATGAAATTGGCAGCGGGACCCGCCGCAGACATGATGGCTTTACGGAGTGGATTGCGATTACCCCAGGTAGGATCGTAAGGAACGGATGCCCAACCCATCATCCAACCCACCTGCACGTACGTGAGAATCGGAATGAAGATCAACCCCATGGGCGAACGTTTGAGATGCGGTGTGGGATCAAGAGTGACGTAGCCCCCCGCCAGCGCGGTGCGATCGCCAAACAGCGCCGCCACACGAGCGTGTGCATATTCGTGGAACGTCACGCTAAAAAGAAAGACCAGGTACCAGACAACCAAGTGCGCGATCATCTAAACTGTTTCCGGTCGTAGCCTCCTGATCTGGGACTGGCAAGGCACAAAGGCCTCGCGCGCTCCAATCAGAGGCAACCGGTCGCAGCTTCCAGTACACTGGGCTCTCGCACCTCGCGAGTCAATGCATCGGCGCAGGCGACTAATTCATCGGGGCGGCCAGCAGCCGCAGAACCTTACGAACCGCAACCGGCAGCGCTGCCTCGACCCCAGTGCTCATGCTCAGCCGCAATCATGACCAAGTCAGACAACCCAATACAATGGCAGCAAAAAGGTTGACTCGACAAGCTTGCGGCAGACTGCCAGTCATGCACCGTGCTGCCAAACACGCGCGCGTGCGAATCAACCGGTTGCAATATGGGACTCATTGTCTGCAATAGGACCGTTCTCGGTCCAACCAATTGAAGCTAAAATGGTTCGCAGCGTTACACGCAAAGCTTCCTCGCTCGGTGACCCGGCACCAAAAGTCGTCATCGCCATATCATCACCCGATATATTGAGGAGTTTACAAGTCACGGTCATCCCGTATTGATCTACCCATTGAACCGTCGCAATCGGACCCACTGGGAGCAGTTCTCGTACCCGTTGGGAATTGCTCAGCGCTAGGCCCGAAACTGCCGCAAGGCTTTCGGACGCCACATTGCCGGTGCACGCAATCGCCAGCCCCAAGTTGTCCGACAGAACCGCGGAATCGAGCGGAGCCACGAAAAGTTCACGCGACTCCGATACGACCGGCGACGACACAGTGAAGGTACCTGAGTTGGCATTGCGCAGAGCAACGTTCTCGGCGTCGAGTTCGCGTAGTTGCCGGCTCAATTGCGTGACCACCTCTTGCTCAGTCTTTAGCTGTTGTAGTTCAGCGTTGAACGCCGCAAGCTCTTCGGCTTTCTTCGTCTGAGCCACCAGTTTCTCGGTTGCCAGCAGCAGGTCTAGCTGAAGTCGCTTGTGCTCCAACTGCAGCTTGGACAATTCACGAGCTGCACCTCGATCTTCAACCGATTCGTCACTCAACTTGGTATTTTGTTCACGCAGGTATTCGAGCTCGCTCATGCTGGCCTCGACCTTCGTCGGCGCGGCCTTGGCCCCAGCTGGGACGGCGCTAGCCTTCTCGGCAACACCGCCAATCACTTGATGGAGCTCGGTCTCAGTTACGGTTCCCAAGTCCTGATTTGCACGCCGCTCCAAGTGACCCAGCGGATTTCGACTCTGGAGAGAAGCTGGTGGGACTTGTGGTACGGCGATCGACGAATCACCCATTTGGTCGAGAATCAGTTTGAGCTCTAAATTCTGCTGCTCGAGCTGCTCACGGTCTTGTGCCATTGCTTGCAGGTCCCGACGCAGTTGAAGCTGCATCGCAGTGCTTTCCTGAAGCATGCGCTCTACCGCACCGTACGCTGAGGTTTTCTCTTCGAGCTGCTGAGTCAGTGACATTTGATTGGCTGCCGCCACGTCGATTTCGCGCCGAAGACTCTCGCTCCCCCGTTCGGACGCCTCTTGCACCGCAATCGCAAGTTCTTCGAGCCGCGCAGCCATCGCAGCATTCTTTCGCATCTGCTCTTGATTGGCAGCGCGCAGGGCCTCGGCGCGCTGCTCTGCCAAGTCGCGAGTGCGCCGCAGTTCGGAAAGGTCCTCTTCTAACTTGCTCCACCTGGTTGCGTTTGCTTCGGGCGCTGGCGCGAGCGGACTTAGTGCAACGGGCTGCGGCAACCCGGCTTTGGCCGGCCTGCCTTGGCCCATCGTCGCCGATTGCTGTTGCGTGCCAAGCCGAACTTCCAACTCAGCACATTGCGTACGGGCATCGAGCAGATCCTTCCTGACCTCGCGCAAAATCCCGCGATTCTCATTGTGCTGACGCTCATGATGCTCGACCTGGGAAGCCAGGTCGTGCATCTGCTGTCGGTAACGCTCAGCCGATTTGTGGGCACGAGACCTCGATACCAGATACGCAGTCAGCCAAAAGCCCCATCCGATCGCAAAAAACCCCAATAGGGTAATCCAAAGCGAATGCGTCATGGCAGCATAAACGGCTAGCATGGGTGTTTCTTGCTGTGGTCAGACATATTCCGCTATTCGTTAAATGATCCTGGCCAATTCGGCACAGCTTCGCCGAGGCTCGATGAAGATCAGGCCTAGTTTGGCCTCTTTTGACGTCAACAGGACGAGTACAGCATCCGCAC
>CAZCNI010000218.1:0-4457 GCA_964499765.1 uncultured Polyangiaceae bacterium | reverse complement strand
CAGTTGGATCTCGATCGGCACGCCTTCGTCGGATTCATCGACCGCATAGACCGGCATCTCACCTCCGATGTCTCAGCGGACCCTGACTCTATGCGACCTTCCGTGCCTGTGCCCACGTCCTGGCGCAAGGCTGACTACTATGAGAGCTCGACTCCTCCGCCCGTTGTTGCTCCTGCAACAAGTCGCGAGGAAGACAAATGACGACTCAGCATGTCGTGGTCGTGACGGGAATGAGCGGCGCTGGTAAGTCAACGGCTGTCGCTGCCCTGGAGGACCTGGGGTTTTACTGCGTGGACAACCTGCCGATCCCCGTCGTTGAGCCAACCCTGGAGGCTTTGGCGGCCCATGGTACCGAACGCGTCGCGCTCGGCATTGATGTCAGGGTGGGAGCTTTCTTGGAGCTGGCGCCTCGTGTCATCGACGCCATTAAGAATTCCGCACAACTGAAAACATCGGTGCTTTTTCTGGACGCTGCCGATGACGTGCTGATACGTCGTTTTGGTAGCACACGTCGGCCTCATCCCCTGAGTACCCTCGCGCCTCCGGGGCATGAGGGCGAGGCAACGGCCGTGTTGGACGGCATTATAATCGAAAGAGTGCGCTTGGCTTCGCTGCGCTCGCGAGCGTCGACAGTCGTCGACACGAGTGGTCTTTCGATCCACGATCTTCGTCGCACCATCATTGGCCTGTTTGATTCAGAACGGTCGACTCGTCCAAGATTGACCACGCGCGGGGTGAGCTTTGGATTCAAGTACGGTTTACCACTTGATGCGGATGTCGTTCTGGATGTGCGATTTCTTCAAAACCCATATTTCGTGGAGGAACTTCGAAATATGACGGGGCTGGACCCGCAGGTGGAGAAATTCGTTGTAGATAACTCAGAGGGTCAGCTGTTGCTGAGGCAGATTTTTGACTTCCTAAACTTCTGCTTGCCGAGATTCGAAAACGAGGGCAAGAGCCATCTTACGATAGCGGTCGGTTGTACCGGTGGACGCCATCGGTCTGTCGCGATTGCCACCGCGATTGCGCATGAAATACATCATCCACCACAGCGACCGGTGGCTCTTATTCATCGTGATATCCAAAGAGATGCTGAGCCGGAAGAAGGCGCGGGTCGCATCGGTCTTCAATTTGCGCCGATTGGCAAGGAGTTCTAGGAATGGCACTGGCACGCGGTACCTACTTGGTTCGGAACCGACTCGGGCTGCACGCGCGGGCCGCAACCAAGCTTGCGACTCTGGCATCGCGCTTCCCATGTGAAGTCTCCATCAGTCGTGACGGGCAAGCGGCGAACGCAAAGAGCGTAATGGGAGTACTGCTTCTCTGTTGTGCCAAGGGGACCAAACTGATGGTTGAAGCCGACGGAGAGCAGTCGGACCTTGCAGTGCAGGAAATCGGAAAGCTGATTGATGGCGGTTTTGACGAGGGGGAATGAGGACGTGACTGAGCAAGATAACTCGCCACAGTCCTCGGCTCGAAGCCCCGTGCTCCTCGATGGAATCGCTGGCTCGCCTGGTTTGGCAATTGGGCGAGCAATGGTCATTGAGACGCTCCGACCGGGCGTCGTACACCGTCGCCTTGCCAGACACCAGAGTCAGGAAGAAGTACAGAGGTATCGCGTTGCAGTTGGAGCAGCCGCTGCCGAATTGCAGGAGGCCGCTAGCCGTGCCGTCGGCGGTCCAGTTGAGGCGTCAATATTGCAGGCCTACGTATTGATGGTCCAAGACCAGACGCTGCGCGAAGAAGTGGAACGTCTGATTGAGCTGGACTTGGTTTGCGCGGAATGGGCCATCGACATTGCGGCGGACAGAATGGCAGCGCAAATGGCTCAGGCGCCGGAGCCCTATCTTGCCGAACGAAGTCATGACGTTCAATTCGTGGGCGATCGCATTCTGGCAATTCTGTCCGGTAGGCGAGCGCGTGTCACTTTGCCTGAGACCGACGAGATGTGGGTGATCATCGCGCATGATCTATCACCAGCCGAGACCGCCTCATTCTCGCGCGACCAAGTATTGGCAATTGTGACTGAAGTAGGTACTCGCACGAGCCACACGGCCATTGTGGCAAGAGCTTTGGAGATTCCCGCAGTCGTTGGGACTGTTGGTGTGCTGCAGCACGTAGCAAATAATGATATCGTAGTAGTCGACGGATTGCGTGGGCGCGTCGTGGTGTCGCCCACCCCTGATCTCGTCGAGGCTGCCAAGTCACGTGCAGACCGTTACTCCGCGCTAACTCGAGAGTTGCGTGAGCTACGCGACCGCCCGGCGACGACTCGGTGCGGAGCTCTAGTCCATTTGCGTGCCAACATCGAGCTGCCTGCCGAGGCGGATGTAGCAATCGCTCATGGCGCGGAAGGGGTGGGGCTCTACAGAACCGAGTTCTTGTACGTGGGTCGAACGGAGCCTCCCAGTGAGGAGGAACAATACACGACGTATCGCCACGTACTGGAAGCCGTGGCGCCGCTTCCGGTAACCATACGCACGTTTGACATCGGTGGTGACAAGCTGGTGCCCTCGCTACAAGGGCCCCAAGGCGCAAACCCCGCGCTAGGACTACGCGCAGTACGTTTGGGACTTGCGCGACCCGAGTTGTTTCTCGCGCAACTACGCCCGTTAGTGCGAGCATCTGCGCATGGCCGCCTCCAAATAATGATTCCGCTAATTTCGTCCGTTGCGGAATTTCGAGCGACCCTTCGCCTACTTGCGCAAGCGGTCAATGACGTCGATAGTCTTGGTATGCCACGTGCTGCATTCATCCCCTGTGGGTGCATGGTGGAAGTCCCGTCTGCGGCAATCATGGCCAATGAGTTAGCGCAGGAATCAGCGTTTCTCAGTATTGGTACGAACGACCTCGTGCAGTACTCTTTGGCAGTCGATCGAAGTCGGCCAGAGTTGGTGGGCATTGGCTCATCATTTGATCCGGCGGTTCTGCGCCTCATCCGCAGAACCGTTCGCGCGGGTGAGAGGCATCACCGACCAGTCACCATCTGCGGGGCAATGGCCAGCGATCCATTGGCGGTTCCGTTGCTGCTTGGCTTGGGACTGCGCGATTTCAGTATGGAAGGGTCGGCAATACCGGAACTCAAGGAAGCGATCAGCCGAATCTCTTTGGTCGACGCGGAACAGCTGGCTGATTCTGCATTGGCCTGCGCTACAGCGGAAGAAGTAGAGCGCATGGTTACCGCGTCGTACGCCCCGTGCTTTGCTGACCTGTTGGATGGGGAGCCGGTTCAGTACGGCAGCCAGCCCTAAATGGGCCAAGCTGAGCGGCTTCGGTTGACCGCTCGTTACTTGCGCGTATAATCCGCGGGCCAAAATCCTAAGGGAAAGAACCATGCCGCAAGCACAGGAAGTAAAAGCATCCGTAATCGGAAGCTATAAATTGCACGACTCTGACACTGGCTCTCCAGAGGTTCAGGTTGCCTTGTTCAGTCAGCGAATTGAACAGTTGACTGAGCATTTTAAGGTACACAAGAAGGATTTCCACTCGCGCCGCGGTCTATTAAAGCTCGTTGGTAAACGACGACGCCTTCTCGACTATCTAAAGAACGCCAATATGGAGCGGTATCGAAAGGTAGTATCGTCACTGGGACTGCGAAAGTAAGCAGTATCTCACCCAATCAATACCGCGTCGCACTGCTTCAACTTCGATTGGCGCGCGTGACTTGTTGACGTGTCACGCGTGGCAACCGGGGCTGAAGTTAGGCGTTGGTATTTGCATACGAGCCGTATCAGACGGTTTGTCGTAAGGAGCGCCTAAAATGATTGTACGTGAATCTGTTCTCATCGGTGGACGTCCGCTAACTATTGAGACAGGCCGTTTGGCTAAACAAGCACATGGAAGTGCTTTGCTATCCTTCGGTGAAAGTGTCGTCCTCGTGACCGCCGTCTCCAATGATGAGCGGCCGGGTATCGACTTCTTTCCCCTAACTTGTGAGTACATGGAGAAAACCTATGCCGCCGGCAAGATTCCGGGCGGCTTCTTTAAGCGGGAGGGTCGCCTTCGTGATGGCGAGACCCTGACATCGCGCTTGATGGATAGACCGCTCCGCCCGCTCTTTCCCAAAGGTTTCAGGAAGGATACACAAGTCATCGCAACGGTCTTGAGCTCAGACAAGCTCAATCCAACCGATGTACTGGCAGTGACCGGGGCAAGTGCCGCGCTGCACATCTCGGACATTCCGTGGGAGGGACCTGTTGCCGGGATTCGGGTGGCTAGAATTGACGGCGAGTTCATTGCCTATCCGACGTTCGCGCAGATGCACGAATCAGACATTGACATCGTTGTTGCTGCCAGTCGCGACGCGATTGTCATGGTCGAAGGCGGAGCTGCGGAGGCCAGCGAGACCGACGTAATTGATGCACTGATCTTCGCGCAGAAAGAAGTGCAGCCCATTCTCGACCTGATTGAGCGCCTGCGTGTGGCTATAGGTAAAGAGAAGCGGCATTTCTCAGTAC
>CAZCNI010000217.1:0-4462 GCA_964499765.1 uncultured Polyangiaceae bacterium | reverse complement strand
TGATGCGCCGCTGACGACACCAAGTGTAACTCTACGCCAATCTCTGCAAAACGCTCTTTCAACTCAGGATACGCTTCGTACACTTCGGGCAAATCGCCTTTAGACAGCGCAACGATCTCCGCTCGGTTCGACAGCTCCGCATTGTACAGCGCGAGTTCACGACGCAGTGCTTTGTAGTCTTCGACGGGATCGCGGTTGGGTTCTTCGGTGACTGTGACCAGGTGCAGAATTGCCTTTGTGCGCTCGATGTGGCGCAGGAACTGAAGGCCCAGGCCGTGTCCTTCGCTGGCGCCGGGAATGAGACCGGGGATGTCGGCAATGACGAAGTGCCGGCCTTCGCCGCCGTGGGTGTTACCGATGGTTACGACGCCCAGGTGGGGTTCGAGGGTGGTGAAGGGGTAGTCTGCGATCTTGGGTTTGGCCCGACTCACGTTGCTGATGAGGGTGGACTTGCCAACGTTGGGAAAACCAAGCAGGCCAACATCGGCCATGGACTTGAGTTCTAGACGTAGGTGGCGCTTCTCACCGGGATGACCTGGCTCGGCCCGGCTTGGAGCGCGGTTGACCGAGGTTGCGAAATGGATGTTGCCGCGACCCCCACGGCCGCCCTGGGCAATGGTCAATTCCTGATCGGGCCGGGTTATCTCGTCGATTCGTTCACCGGTGTCTCGATCGAAGATGATGGTGCCGAGCGGGACGCGAATTCGCTTGTCCGCGCCGCCACGACCATAACAGTCTTTGCCTCCACCGGGGCCTCCGGCCTCGGCCACCACATGACGGGTGAAGTAGAGGTCGTACAGCGTGTTCAGGCCCGGGTCGGCTACGAAGATGACGTTGCCACCACGACCGCCGTCGCCGCCGGCTGGTCCTCCAAGGGGTACGAACTTCTCGCGGCGGAAAGCGATGGCACCGTTGCCGCCCGCTCCCGCTTCTACATCGAGACTGCATTCATCAATGAAGCGCATTAGGGAGACCGCCTATAGCTCGCAACTGAGCCACCTGCCATCGCGCGCCACCTGCACGGCGGCGCGCGGCCTAATGTGCGTGAATCGAGCTTTTCGTTCAGCTGCGAACCATGCTGGGTGGCTTGAGCGGTTTGACCGGTGCTGCAATGGCGATGCGCGACTGGCTTTCCTTGTCGCCATCGAGGCACTCGAGCGCTGCCATCAGTGCATTGAGACCAATTTCTCGGGCTGCTGATTCCTGAAACACTTTGGGAATGCGGATCAGCCGCAGTGCCGTGGATTTGCCGAGTTCGAGTTCGCGGTCAGCGAATGCTTCGAACGTTGCATAACCTTTGGCCTCGAAAAGCTTGAGCTCCGAGATCTGCCCCAAGATGCTGGAAATCTCCCAAAAGTCCTTGCCGAAGGTGCGCTTGAGTTGTTTTACGCGAGCAATTGCCTGCGACAGGTCGGTCAAGCGAGCCTTTAGCTCGTCTGCGTCTTCGGGTGTTCGCAGCGTCGCTCTGGCACTGCCGGGAGGGGGAGGAGACGCGTTGCGCGCTGCGGCTTCGGCCGCGTGCTTTGCCGCGTGCCGCGCCGCCCAGGGGGCCGAACCCCGCGGGCCACCCCGTTTGGCATCAGTGACTGCCAAGGCGTGTACTCGAACCGGGGTGACGGACTTGGCCGTTGTACGTGCTTTCGCGTCTCGAACGCGTGGGCCGGAGTCCTTTCGCACCGCCGCAACAGCCCCAACAGCCCCACGCGCCGTGGGTACCGATCGCACCATTTTGCTGCCATTCATCGTTGTTTTTGCCATTGGAAAGCCAGACGTCCGCAAAAATAAGAGGGCTATCCCCTGAGATTCACTTTGGTCTCAGTATTACATTTCCAGCCTGAAGAAGGCCAAATTCGTTCGCGATAGCGATCAAAGGTCGGACTTTGCCGTGCGCAAGCCCACCTTTCGCGACGGCCGCCGCGCATCGTTGATTAAGTCCAATTCAGAAAACTTTGTCCGGCTCGACCTTATTCTCTTGAATAGAACACAGCTAGCGGCAGGCTTCGGTTCCAGAGGGTTCCCACGCATGCAGACTCAGGTTCTATCCGAACCCCCATCAACGAAAGCCGAGTCGGCGACCCCTGCGGCGCCCCGAATCGCCGTGGTGGTCAACGGGAACGCTCGGAGCGTCAATGCCGAGGTCATATCGACGCTCGATCGCATCCTGGCCGGTGGAGATCTCTTCGTCTCCCGGCGCTTATCGGACGTTCGCGAGATTGCCAAGACGATTCTTGGGCGTGGTTACAGCACGGTTCTAACCGGCGGTGGCGACGGCACGTTTACCGTGGTCGTAACAGCGGTAATCAAGGAGGCGCGCCGCCAAGGGGCTCCGATCCCGCGCTTCGGCCTGCTCAAGCTCGGAACCGGCAATGCTCTCGCTTGGGTCGTAGGGGCAACGTCAAGTGGAGTGCGCGGCCTTTCCGCCGACATCGAGCGACTTCAAGCAGACGCAGGCAGTCGCGCAATGCACCTCGTGGAAGTCGAGGACCAACTTGCCCCCTTCTGTGGCTTTGGTGCCGACGCACAGCTGTTGGCCGACTATGACAAGACCAAGAGCCTGCTGCTCAAAACTCCCCTGCGTGGCGTTGCGTCCGGTCCAGTCTCCTACGGCCTGGCTGCTGCAACCCGCACCATACCGAGCTCCATTTTCTTGCCAATGCCCCATGTGCTCGTCACCAACATTGGCGACACGGTCCATCGTTTAGGGCCCAAAGGCAGCCGAGTGGGTACGCCACTGGCCTACGGCGACACCATCTACGAAGGGCCGGCACGGATTGTCGCTCTTTCCACGATTCCGTACTGGGGCTTTGGTTTCCGTGCGTTTCCTTATGCCAATGAACGCGTAGACCGCATGCAGTTGCGTGTGTCGAGCATCAAGGCCGGCCCGTTCTTGCGGAACTTCAAGTCCATTTGGCGAGGCGAGTTCGAGTCATCGGATTGCATTTTCGACTATCTGGTCTCAGCAGTTCGCATCGAGATCGACCCGCCATCTCCTTTCCAGATTGGTGGAGACTTCGTTGGCATCCGCGACAAGGTTGAGGCCGCGTTGACTGAGGAGCCCATCCGCCTGGTTGACTTCTACGCGCCGCCAAGCGCCACGTAGCCTCCCGGGTTCAGCGCGACTTTTTTGCCCGTGCCCGCGTAATGCTGATACCGACCAACTATGGCGCGGCGCTTTAGCATCACGAAAGCCTCAGCCTCTTGCCCGGAAAGGAGCGGACCTTGATCCTCCCCGGACGGTTATCCACCACCACTCTCGGGGATCTGCTCGGCGTGTGCTTCCGCGCCCACATCAACGGCATTCTGGAACTGATGGAAGATGCGGGTCCGGTTGCGGGTCGTGCGCATCGGTTGCGTTTCGACGCGGGCCTCATCCAGGGCATCGAGACCACACTGGGGGCTCCGCCGTTGGGCGAGCTGCTGGTGAACGTTGGTTCGCTCACTCGCCGCCAGCACGTCGAGCTGCTGCTGCGATTGCAAGGCATGCCCGACAAGAGCACTGGCCAGTGGCTGGCTGAATTTCACTGGGTCGAGCCAGATACGCTGCGCCGAGTCGTGCGTCAGCAACTATCCGATCGACTCACCGCTCTCTTCACACTGCCGGATGCGCGGGTGGCATATCGGATTGCGCGAACGCTCGCCCCCCGTGCAGTTGAAACCCAACCGCTTACGCCCGAGGTTTTTCTGTATGGGCGGCCTCGCACACGCGACAGAGGTGCAAAGTCGCCCGAGACTCGCGCGCGCGAATGTCCACACTACGACCTTGGCCTGCGCGATTCGGCACGCGTGCACGCGTTGCTTTCTTTGGGTCTTACACCCCAATCTGGCACGGGTGACGTCAAGAAAGCGTTTCATCGCATGGTCTCGCGCCTGCACCCGGATCGGCACGTCAGTGCACCGCCAAGCCAGCAAGACGCCGCGCGTCGACGCTTCGTGCAAATCGTGAACGCGTACAACACGCTGATGGACCTCGATACGGCAAACTGCGCGTGAAGTGTCGGCTGAGACACTTCGGCTTTGCGCGCCGCATCGACAGCAGGCTGAGCGTTTCTCATGAGCAGCAGACAGTTAGCGACTATTCAACCAATGGCCGCGCGGAGGGTCGAGTCCCTGCGCACCAACGTGATAGAATATCCTTCAGTTCGAATCCCATGTTCGCCAAGGGTCCCGAGAAGTCCTCGGGCAGCGGCACGAGCCCACTGACAATCTCCTCTGAGCCGGGTCGCTGCGCAGACCACCAATAAGCGTGCAGCGCGAGCCGCGTCAGCGAGTAGCGCTCACGAAATTCGCGGTTGAGGTCACCGTGCCCATAGCGAACGTCACCCAACAGTGGATAGTTCACATGCTTCAAGTGCCGTCGGATCTGGTGCAAACGTCCGGTGCGGGGCACGGCTGACACCAAAGTCGAGTGCCTTGGTTCAGTGTGCACACAAGCAACCGGTTCCACCAGGGTCTGTGCCTGCAC
>CAZCNI010000216.1:0-4472 GCA_964499765.1 uncultured Polyangiaceae bacterium | reverse complement strand
AGCGAACTCAACGGGTGGAACGAACTCAACGGGTGGAACGAACTCAACGGGTGGAACGAACTCAACGGGTGGAGCGGTGGCTTTCGATTGGGGCACGACTGTGTACAACCCTACCGGTGGCTCAGCTGTGGGGCACCAGGGGCACAACACAGGCGCCGCCTGTCTCGGCAGTTGCCACACCCACTCGTTTCAGGCAGGTGGGACGATATATCAGATGAATGGTACGTCCACGGCCGCCAATGTTCAGGTCGGCATCATAGCGAATGGCACACTTTACACGGCTTATTCGGGAAGCCAAGGCAATGTCTACGTCCCCATTGCTGGAACGCTCGATTGGACAACTGTGGCGCTCGCGATTCGAACCGCAACTGGCACCGCAATTCACCCCTCGGTATCGGGCCTGAGCGGCAATTGCAACAGTTGCCACGGAAGTTCCAATAGAATAGTGGTGCCCTAGTTGACACCGCTAGCTTTTGCGTCGCGTACCCGTTAGCCGCTTGAGCATTCATCGCATGGTCCTTCGGCCATCCCGCTGCGTCATCGGGCAAGCCTCGCCAGCAAACGAGATTGACGGGCGGGTTTTCTGAGATGAGATGAATGGTCAGGCTAGCTGCAGAGCTTTCAGCTACCGACGAGTCATTTGGTCGAGATGACGCTTGGCCGTATCACTGGTCTTGGGGCGGTTGGACTGTGCGGCGCGCTCGAGCCAGGGTTTGGCCAATTGCGGTGCACCGCGTGTCAACAAGATTTCACCAAGTAGCAATGCAGCCTCGGGCGCGTGCCAACTGTTGGATTGAGATGACAGCAGTTGCCGCAGCCGTTGTTCAGCGACGTTGTCGTTGCCACTTCGATGAGTGGCAACACCAGACCAGTACAACACGTCCGATTTGCGGCCCGAATCAATCCCAGAAGTATTGCGCAGCGTGTCGAGCTCCGTAACGGCACCTTTGGCGTCACCTGAGCGAAGTCGCGCTAGCGCTGCACTAAATGCAACGTCGAACAGATCGGGATTGGGTGAGGGTATTTTGACCGACGCAGTGGCTCTAGGCGCTTCCGCTCGGGAAGGTCCGGAGCTCGCGACACTTGTTTGGACAGCTTGAGCGTCGGGCGGAACGACCGCGTCGTTTGCCGACTGCTCGGCGGGCAACTCGGACACCCAACGTTGGCCAGCATCCAGTGTCAAGCTGCGCCCCGCAGTCGTTACTTGGACTCGACCCTCGAACACGCGTACTGATTCCAAATGTCTTTGCCGTGCAACCACTTGAAAACGGGTGCCGCGAACTTCCACTTGGTCGTCACCGACGAGCACACGATAACGCTGCGGAGTCGATAAGTGTTGTATCTTGAATTCTGCTAAGCCCTGCACAAGTTCATAGACTTCGTTTGGGCCAGGTTGAAGAGTGTGGCCGATTGCTGAGTCAACCAACGTGACTTCAGCCACCAACGTTGGGCTCAAGCCTTCGTTGTGCCGCCAGTCTTTCTTGAATGATGCCCAGGTAGCGGCCCCAACTATGAGCGTCATTGCCAATGCTGCCGCCCAGCGGAGCCTCATTGTGTGCGTTTGCCTTTGGGCTTGTTTGGGCTGCGCTGCGAGCCGGTTGGCACGCCCAACCAAGTTGAAATGTACCGAAGTGCGACGTTCATCCGACAGCGTCTTGGCGGGCAATTGCGCGAAGATTGTGCGAAGCTCAAGAACCTCTTGGATGTAGGCGCCGCATGCCGGGCATTCGGCGGCGTGCGAAGTGTACTCCTCGCTACACGCAAGAGCCGAACCTTGTCGTGCCCATTGCTCAATCTGAGCTCTCAGGGGGCAAAGGGAGTTCACTGTGCAACCTCCTTGGGCAAAGACTGTCGTAGCGCCTTGCGCGCATCGGAGACGCGCTTCCAAATCACCGTTTCGGTGACCCCCAACGCCAGTGCGGCATCCTTGGCAGTCAAGCCTTCGATTTCGCACATGACGAAGGCAATTTGCTTGTCGGCGTCCAGCTTTTGCAATGCTAAATGGGCGAGGGCCAACGTGCGCCGAGCATGTACCAGCTCAGTCACGGCTGACTCTCCGCGACTTCCCACGATAACCGACAGGCATTGCTCGAATCGGCGACGGCGGACTTTCGAGCGCAAGTGATGTCTGACGAGGTTCGCGGCAATCCCAAGTAGCCAGGTCGAGACCATTGAGCGGCCGTCGAAAGTCGAAATGCCCTGCAGAACTTGGACGAATGTCGCCTGGACAATGTCCTGCACTTCGTCATCTGCGGCAATCATTCGGTAGACGAATCGGCTCACCGTGCGTTCGTGCCTGTCGAACAATTCTGCGATGGCAGCTACTTCACCATGGGCGCAAGCCAGGGCAATCGCTTCGTCCGACATCGAGGCGCGTTTTGAACTAACGGTCCGCAGCGGGACCACATTCGCGGCTGGGTCTCGGCGCGACTCGTCGGGTATCAAGGAGCACCCCCAAATCGGTAACATACATCAAGAGTAGTCGTGAATTCTAGCAGCGGAACCTCGGCGGGCATTGACGCGGTAATTGCCGAATGGTCCGACTCCTCCGAGTCATCGCCCGATGATGTGGTTACGAGCTTGCCACTCGACGTAAATGCGTACCAGCGCCCGCCGAGCGCACCGCTGATGCCCCAATGAGGCGTAATCTCGTAGGTCGTTCGCGCCAACAATTCAATGAACCCACCGCCGCTTTGCATTGTCCGTCCTGACGAGTTGGACAAGTCGCGCATACGTCCCGAGTCGATTCCAATTCCAATGCCAGCAGTCAGCGCCGTACGCGAATTCAGGTCCCAAGCGGGTCCTGCAAGTACGGCCGTGCGCAACAGGCTGCGCTGCCAACTATCGGAAAGCTGCCAACTGTATCCCAAGTCGAGACCCAACCAGAAATGGGAAACCATGCGATATTGGCCAAACATAGCGGGCCCCAGCCAAGCCGATTCATTGCTACCAATGGACAATTCAGGACCCGCACCTACCGTTAGTGACGATATTTGGGGAGCTGCTTCATTGGCGCTGGCAGATGCAGCCTTTAAGAGAGTCGAGACTTCAGCGGCATGGACCTGCGAATTGGACTGGGCAGGAGGTGCCGTCTCGCTGGCAATAGGTTCAAGCCAGCTCTCGGTCCACGTTGCGGCGTCGTTGAGGGATTGCACTTCGCGCTCGACAACTTCCCCTTGAAGATTCAGCGATAGGAGGAACCCTTTGCTGCGTGCCTTTAGATGAATCGTTACATTGTCGCAAGCAGTAGAGTCCAATGACGCCAACCGTCCGAAACGTAGCCGTGCCCGCAGCTCGCCTGCTGAGCTTCCGCTAATCTGCATTCGGTCGACGCAGTTCACGCCAGCCCCCCACCCGGTAGCTGACCACGTGAACGTGAGGACCGCCAGAAGTGTCGGCAATCGCGGACGAACCGGTGTGAATAGCGGAAGCAAGGCCAATAAGCCAAAGTGTAACACGCCGAAGTGCGAGCTCCGTGTTGAGGTACCGTCAATGACATTAGCCGTATCTGGTTAGGGCCCGCAAACTCAAGAACCTGAGCCCAACTCGAAAGATTGTCTGACCGGCCGTCGGCCATTGGCCTGGCACGATTCCCAATCATCGATCAGCTGTTGCTCGAGACAGCTCTCGCCACCAGCGCTTGCCCCAAGCAGAGACCGCCGTCATTGGGCGGTAACCTGCGGTGTATCACGGCTTTTAGCTTTTTCTTTTGCAGTGCCGACACACAGGCCTCGGTTAGCACTCGATTCTGAAAGCAACCACCCGAGAGCGCGACACAATCTACGCCCGCTCGCTCGGCGACCTCTAGCACGGCCGCCACCAGCGCTGCGTGAAATCGCGTTGCAACACCTGTTGCACCCGTACCAGCGCGAACATCGGCGAGCACCGCTTGGATGAGTGGCGCCGTGTCGAGCCAGTATCGAGGCGCCGCTGTTGCCGTGGCAGCTGCGGCATCAACCCCAACGCAAGGTAGCGGATAGTGCTCGCCCTCGATTGCCCCGCAGTGACTTTCGAGCAACATGCCCGCGCGCCCTTCAAAGCTTGCACTCGTTACCAAGCCGCAGAGTGCTGCCACTGCATCGAACAGGCGCCCCACACTCGAGGTCATTGGTGAGCCCAGCTTGCTGACGAACATGTTGCGTAGCAGTGCGCGGTCGCGCGCGGGTATGCTTGCCACACAGGGCAGTTCCTCTGTGTCAAAAGCATCAGCACCCATTGCAGAAGCGAGGAGTGCCAATGCTGCGCGCCGCGGGTCGCGCGCTGCGGCTTCGCCACCGAGCAGTGGATACGGCTTGAACGCTGCCAAGCGTTCAAACCCATGCGTATCGCCGAGCAGGAATTCGCCGCCCCAAAGTGTGCCATCGAGGCCTAGCCCACTACCATCCCAGATCACGCCGAGCGCTCGTCCTTCGTGACTCGCATCTACTAGGCACGCGGCTAGGTGCGCGTGATGGTGCTGCACGGCAAGTCGC
>CAZCNI010000215.1:0-4475 GCA_964499765.1 uncultured Polyangiaceae bacterium | reverse complement strand
GCCCATCGCTCAAGCTCCGGTTCACGAGGGTGATATTCTCGACGGAAAGTACCGAGTCGATCGTGTACTCGGCGCAGGGGGAATGGGGGTCGTGGTTGCAGCAACGCACGTGCAGCTCAATACCCAAGTGGCCCTCAAGTTTCTGCTCGCCGAGGTTCTCAACGAACCCACTATCGTCGAGCGGTTCGTGCGCGAAGCGCGCGCTGCGGTTCAGATCCAGAGTGAGCACGTTGCTCGCGTCACGGACGTGAGCACGTTGCCCACTGGTTCGCCCTACATGGTCATGGAGTTCCTCGAGGGGCAGGATCTCGCACAACACCTGACCCAGCAGGGAGCCCTGCCCGTGACGCAAGCTGTGGGATTCTTGCTTCAAGCATGTGAAGCCGTAGCTGAGGCCCATGCTCTCGGTATCGTGCACCGGGATCTGAAGCCTGCCAACCTCTTCCTCACCCAGCGCCACCGACGCGAACCCATCATCAAAGTGCTCGACTTCGGGATCTCGAAGTCGCAAGACTCAGGCTCCCTCAATTTGACTAATACGGCAACCATGATGGGTTCGCCTTATTATATGTCACCGGAGCAGATGAAATCTGCCCGCGACGTGGATCCACGCTCGGACATCTGGGCCATCGGCGTTATCTTGTTCGAACTTCTGACGGGGCAACTGCCGTTTCAAGGCAACTCGATAACGGAGGTGGTCGTGTCCGTGACCACCAGCAAGGTACCGAATATCCGCGACCTCCGATCGGAAGTACCCGTAGGTCTTGTCGAGGTAATCGCGCGCTGTCTCGAGCGCGATCCGGATCGACGCTTTGCCGACGTGGGTGCATTGGCAAAGGCCTTAGTTCCCTTCGGGCCGCCACGCAGTGACATCTCGGTCGAGCGCATCTCGCGCATCCTCGGTGCAGGAGTCTCGGCTGCCCCCGGGTCCCTAAGCGTGGCTCCGTCACACGCCACAGGCCTGGTTGAGCCGCGACTTCAAGGGACTGCGGCTGCTTGGGGCAACACCTCTGATTCGTCGCGCGCCACGCACAAGGGTTCGCTAATCGCGCTTCTCGCTGTGGTTGCAATAGTCACGTTAACCGTGATCCTGTGGCGCGTTAACTCAGCTCCAAACACTCCGACTATCACGGCCAATGCAAGTGTCCCAACAGAGCCAGCCACTTCCGTTGCTTCGGCTTTGTCTACGACCTCCTCCACTGCAACCGCGCCGATTGTGCTGCTCACTGCCGCAGCTTTAGTGTCCACCGAGCCTGCCTTATCCGTTGCAAAACCTCAGGGGGTGGCCCCGGCCAAACCACCCGCGAATCCGCCAGCAACGAGGCCTACTGAACGCCGAAAGAATACACCCGCCATCGCGCCCGCTGAACGGGCACCCGTTGCGCCGCCGCCAGCCAATCGGGGCCTTAACATGGGAATGAAAGAATGAGAACGCTGCACGTTTGGCTGAACAAGTCGGCAAGAACCTGCGTTGTTTGTGCTGCCACCAGCCTAGGGCTAAATGCAGTGGGCAACTCTCCGGTCTTTGCGGCACAAGCCCGTAAGGCAGCGGCAGGCAAATCGCTTTCTCAATCACTGGTTGGCTCGGCCAAGGCTGACTTCGACGCCGCCAAGACGCTCGCCACCGACGGTGACTATGCCACTGCGCTCATCAAGTTCCAGAGTGCCTACGAGGCGTCTAAAGATCCGCGCCTGCTCTGGAACGTAGCCTTCTGCCACAAGAACCTGCGTCACTATGCCAAGGTGCTCTTCACGCTGCAACGCTACATCAATGAAGGCGCGGCTACATTGGGGACCAACGACAAGAAAGAAGCGCAAGATCTGATTGCACTGATCGAGCCGTTCACGACGCGGGCAAACCTCAACGTGTCCGAGAGCGGCGCCAACGTGTACGTCGACGATGAACTCGTCGGCATCTCACCCGTTTCGATACCCGTTGTATTGGACATCGGCGAGCGGCACTTGCGCGTGGTCAAAGAAGGCTACTACACCCTCGAAAAGACGCTACCCGTCGGCGGCAACAGCGAAGTCACGGTGGACCTCGTACTCGAGAAAGAGGTTCACGAAGGAAGGCTTGTCGTCAATGCACCGACGAGTGCCACCATCGCTCTCGACGGGAAGCCCGTTGCATCCGGAAAGCTCAATCAAAGCATCGGGAGCGGCGCGCACCAGATCCAAGTCACGGCGCCGGGCCTACGCCCGTTTCAGACCGAGGTGGTGGTTCAGGACAAGGAAACCCGCTCTTTGGATGTGATCATGGAGGCCGTAACCCCACCGGAAAAACCCAAAGTACGCGTAGCCGTTGGATGTGCCGTGCCCGAACCGAAGGCACCTGAAGACGGCTTGGTCGTCTACGTGGACGGCCCAGACGTGTTGCCCGCAAGCTCCGTCAAGCGCAAGTGGAGCGAAGAGCGGCACGAGAATGTCGTGGAGTGGGTCGAGTATACGATAGCCCCAGGGCAACACCGACTGCGCATCAGCATCACGGATTGCCAAGCGCGCGATGTAACGATCAACGCGGACCCGCAACGGGTAACGGATGTCTCCGGAGCCCTGGAATCTGACCGAGCTTATTTGCTGCGTGGGCCGCTCGGTAGCCCCGGTTGGTTTCGAACTGCATTGGGGCTATTTATGCCTGCGGGCGAGGTGAAATTCAAAGTGCCGGAACGCTACTCGGGCAAGCTGGGCAATGTTGTTGGCGGAACTGTTGAGCTAGGACTGGTGGGCCGCTGGTTTGGTGCGTACGCCCAAGCATCCTACGCAAAAGGCTCGTTTGGTCGCGATGGCTTTTCCACCCGTTACACCCTGCCCCAATCCGCTGACGTCGCGTGGAGCCAGGTCTCGTTGCGAATGGGACCGCGCTTTCCGTTCCACTCGGTTGCGTTGGGCCTGGGAGTAGAGGTTGGCGCGCAACAACTCAATCTCAATCAGGTTCGGACTGGCGTGAGCACCGGCTTGGTGGGTGTGTTCTCTGAACTCGACATTCAGCCATTCTGTGACTTTGGTCTATTTGCGCTCGTCAGAGTCGACAAGCCAACCGAGCACGAAGAGGCATTTGGCTCACTCAGCACGGGCGTGTACTATCAACCAAACGCCCGATGCCGACGAGAACGTGCAACGGTCATGGGCCTACTCGGAAGGGAGCAGGCGATAAAACCCTGATATGCGCAACTCAAGGATGCACGTTAACTATCGTCGATTGGCCTTGTGCCAACGCTCCGTGCCAGGCTTGCGGCACCGGGGGCGTCGTAAAGTGGAAAAGCCAACGCGCATCGAGCGGAGACAAATTCACGCACCCGTGTGACCGAGGATGACCAAAGTCATCGTGCCAGTAAGCCGCGTGAAGCGCATAGCCTTCGGTAAAGTACTGAACCCACGGCACGTCACGCAGGTCGAACTCGTGTCCCGGTTCATTGCCATCCATAGTTGCAGTCACGTGCTTGGTGTGGATCTGAAACGTGCCCCGCTTGGTTGCCGTGGTCTTGTGGGGATCCTCGAGCCCGGCAGCGCCGGTCGAAACGAGTGTAACGTAGATTGGCTTCGTCCCATCATAGGCAACCAGAGTTTGTGTGCCGATGGAAACATCGATCCACGTTCGGCCCGCCACAGCCCAGCTGGGCCAATGTTCCGGAGCGCTTACGTGCAAGAGGTGTTCGTCGCGCACCCAATCACCCGACTGCAGTTCGACCCATCGCGAACCGATCGCCGTTACTTGCCTCCCGGTTACGGAAAAGGCCTCGCGATAGCCCGCTTGGCGTTTCAGTGTCAGTTTGCCATGCTCGGGATCTCCAGCGTAAATTCCCACTGAGCCACGCATTGCAAAGACCACGGGTAGTCCCTGCTGCTCGTCGAGCGCAAGGCCGTGAAAGTGACTGGCTTCGACTGGCTTGAGGCGACCCAACGGTACCAACGCCAAGTCGGCAGTTAGACCAAAAGCTCGTCCGTCGTCTTCGAACATGCCCAAAAGCGAAAAGGCGCTTCTGGCTACAGTGGATCCAAGCAGCAGCGCACTGCGCTCGCGTGGATAGCCGAAAATATTCGCTGTTTGCCGGAGCCAAGACGGCAGCGGCGAGAGCGAGAACTGTTGCCAATCGTGGGACAGGTGGGTATTCGGCGCGGCTAGCTCGACGCTTTGCTGTTCTTCGCGCGTGGGCAAGCGGGCATAAAGCGGCGGGGCCGCGTTGCGCGGTACGCCATAGACGTAGGGCAAACCTGAGAGTCGGTCTGGCCGCTGGCGCCCCATCAAAACCAGTCGATGTTCCAGATCAAGCGTTGCTGTCCGACCATTATTGCAGGCGTAGCCTTCGGGTGAGATTCGAAACCATCCCTGCGGGCAATCGTCGCGCCCCGCCGGTTGCCTGGCTCGACCCACCACCGCTCCAAAACGCAGATAGCCAATTTTACGCGCGCCTAGCCGTGGCTCAGCATAAATCCAGGTTTCACGACCAATCGACACCAAGACCCGTTCAGCATCC
>CAZCNI010000214.1:0-4500 GCA_964499765.1 uncultured Polyangiaceae bacterium | reverse complement strand
GTGTTGACGGGGTGATTGACGAAGACACGGTCGGGACCTGTCTCGTGCGCATCAATACGTCAACCGTATGGGAACTGGTAGGAGCCATCGGTCGCCGTGATCTTGGTCGAGCTCTGTGGGCGCTCGATGCCGTCTATGACCCAAGGGACCGCGGCCTTCCGATCGTGGGCACCATGGCGTGGTCAGCTCGTCAGCTACTACGCTTCGAGGCGGCGCTGCGGAGTGGGAAGAACCCGGTCGAGGCGGCCCAAGCATCCGGGGCACCGCCATTTCGGGCAAACGAGCTAGCCGACCAATGCAAGCGGTTGCCTCGGGCAGATTTGGAACGATGGCTGGAAGTTATCTCCGAAGTGGATCGTGCGCTAAAAGGCGCGTCCAAACGACCCCCTAAAGCTGTACTTGAGCACGCCGTGTTGTCTTTGTGCAAATCTCCACGGTCCCAAAGAAGTTCAGCCCGTTCACCCGCTTGACCCAATTGGGTTCGAGCTACATAAGGAAATGAGCGGCAAACGGCCGCGATGAGTTCTCTGCTGAGGAACAACCAATGAAGGACAGTTCCAGCACTGCTGGTCCCCTACAGCTTCTAGCTTCCGCACCGATTCCGACGCAGTTCGGAATGTTCGAAGTGCATGTATTTCGCTGGAATGCGTTGAACCCAGACGAAACCCTGGGACTGAGCAATGAGCACGTGGCCTTGGTGATGGGCGAGGTTCGAGGCAGGCATAATGTACCGGTGCGGGTACATTCGGAATGCCTGACCAGTGAGGTGTTCGGCTCACTCAAGTGTGACTGTCGCGAACAATTCGAGCGGGCCCAAGCCGAAATTGCGCGCAGGGGTTCCGGCGTAATCCTCTACCTCAGACAAGAGGGACGAGGGATTGGTCTCGCGAACAAGATTCGGGCGTACGCACTGCAGGCAATGGGTGCCGATACGATCGAGGCCAACGAACTGCTTCACCTGCCGGTCGATGCTCGACAATACGACGTGGCGAGCGCGATGCTTACTGAATTGGGCATTGAGTCCATTGAGCTTTTGACGAATAATCCGGACAAGGTCGACAAACTGAGAGCTCTTGGCGTTCAAGTTGAACGGCGCATTCCCCTCCTGGTGGCGGCAACTCCATTCTCTGCCAATTATCTGGATGTGAAGCGAAGGCGTATGCAACACGAGATCCCGCCAATAATCGTGGAATCGGCGTCGCCCCCGAGTGAATCAGTACGCGGCAACCTGCATATGGTTGGCGCACTGCTCGCGCACCGCTAAATAGCGCGAAATTCTCGAAACTCCTCGACAGCTAGCGGCGCACGGGGGCAGTGCCTCGCGCATCAGCAATTGGCTACGCCTTTTTCCTCGCGGCAGCAGCCAGCTTGGACTTTAGCTTCGATGCGTAACCGAGTTTGTTGTCTTGGCGTGCACGGCCAATCGCAAGAGCATCTTGTGGAACGTCTTGGGTCACCGTTGTACCCGTCGCAATATAGGCGCCAGCTCCGATGTTCACCGGGGCAACGATTTGTGAGTCACTGCCAATGAAAACATTGGGACCGATGATCGTACGGTGCTTATTGTACCCATCGTAGTTGCAGAAGATGGTGCCCGCGCCAACGTTGGATTTCTCACCAACGTCGCCATCGCCCAGGTACGATAAGTGGTTGGCCTTGGCACCTTTGCGCACGATCGTCTTTTTCGTCTCGACGAAATTGCCGATGTGTGCCTCATCCTCGATGACACTGTCGGGCCGTAGATGAGCGAATGGACCAAGCTTGGTCCGATCACCAACAATGCTTTTCTCAATGACACAATGCGACTCGATAACGTTGTCGTTACCGATTCTTGAGTCGACGATTACACAGCCGATGTCAATGAAATTGCCCGAACCGATCTGTGAATTGCCTCTCAGGCAGGTGCCTGATTCAACGACCGTATCTGCTTCAATCTGAACCGCATCGTCGATCCGAGCACCCGGGCGTACCGTCACTCCGGCCAGCGCGTGACGACGTGCAATCCTCAAATGCAAAGCCGTTTCGGCCTCCACGAGTTGTGCACGATCATTGATACCCACCAGTAAGTCCGGATCACCCAATGACGCAACCACTGTGCCGGAACTTGCCAATTCAGCCACCACGTCCGTCAAATAGTATTCACCCTGATCGTTAGCGGGCTTGATGCGAGAGAGCGCACTCGCGAGTGCCTGGCGGTTTCCTAGATAGATCCCCGCGTTGACCTCGCGAATGGCTCGCTCTTCGTCGTTGCGCAGGTCGCGATGCTCGCAAATGGAGAGGACCTTCGAACGATTATCACGTATCACGCGACCGTACCCGTCGGGTTGTTCGAGACAGCAACTCTGAAACGCGAGGATAGCCCGCTCATGCTGCAACGCCGCTGCCAACTCACGGATCACCTCCGAGGTAACTAGTGGCGTGTCACCGCACAGGATGCCAACCTCGTCGGTCGTGCACGCTTCGAGTCCAACGCGAGCCGCATCGCCGGTTCCTCGTGGCTCAACCTGCACTTTGCAAACGACGCGTCCCGAGCCAAACAGGTCATCAAGGCACTGCTGAATGGGTACGCAACCGTCGTGGCTACACACGACGATAACGCGTGATGCCCCAAAATCCAGCGCTGCGCGTACCGGAAAGTAGAGTAGCGGCCTACCGGCGAGTGGGTGTAACACCTTGGCAAGACGACTCTTCATGCGAGTGCCGCGCCCAGCGGCCATTACGACGAGATCCATTGCCCCCGTGACTTACATCGTTCTGCACTGAATGAAAAGTGCTGCCAGCTGAAAAACTGACGTTATTCTTCGCGCCACCTCGGCCGGGAATCGTAGGGCAGTCCATCAGGCGCCAGAACGACTAAGGGTCTACAAGCTAGCCAGCATCCGGTAGTGTAGTCACGACACTTTCAGGAGGCTTGGCGACGTTCGATGTCTTCGTGGTGTGCTCATCGCGCGACGCCTCTTTCACTGGACGGCCAGGTTTTGCAATTTTGCCGCGCTGCGCATAGATTACGATCTCTTCGCCTTCGGCATAGCGACTGTTGCGGGCACGTCGGTTGACACGTTCCAACGTGGCCGCGTTCACTTGGTACTTGGCTGCTATGCTGGCCAACGTATCACCCGCATGGGCTTGCACGACAATGCGTTCGTTGCCACGCAGCCCTTCGAAGTATTCGGAAAATGACTGACTGCCAGCTATCAGAACCCGTATTTCCGCGTCGGAAGCACACCTAACTCCGGATAGGTCCTGGCGCTCGGGCACAAATAGAACAAGTGCCATCTTGGCCTGCAGTCGGGCGGTCGTGTCGATACTATTCCATTCCAGCAGGTCACTTCTTCGAACTTGGAAGGCCTTCGCGATACTCGAAAGAGTATCACCCGGAACCACACGATAGAAGACTCGGCGCGTACCCGATGGCGCTTTTGATTCTGCGCGAACAACAACCACTCTTTCGTCCTCGGCAATATCCACGTCCAGCGGCCGGTCACGTCGCGGTAGCAAGAGTACATCGCCCACTACCAAAACTTCCGAGCTGCCCACTTGATTGATAGCTCGCAGCTCGGCGACGGGAAGACTCGTGCCGCGAGCAATACTCTCCAGCGTGTCTCCTTGCTTGATGACGTATGCTTCCAATGTCCCATCGAGAGGCGTAACACCTGATAGTTTGCGAGCCGCGATGCTACCAGTACCCGCAGGGACTCGCACCGCGTAACTGACCGATTGATTCTGACCGGGTGCAACCGGGGGCGTCCTAGCTGCAAGAAACTGCGGATTCAGCTGAGCTATTTCAGACTCGGCAACTCCCGCTGCCTTTGCAATTGCCGACAGCGGAAGTCCGGGACCCGCGCTGACTATGTCCGCTGGCGTTGTCGATTCCGGCTCAACATCACTGATACCGAACGCCGAACGGTTGTTCATAGCGATCGCCAAAGCTTCGATCTTGGGGACGTAGAGAGTTGTCTCCCAGGGCAATCCACTTTCGTAGCGACAAAGCAACCAGTAATCATTCGTGTTGTACTTGCGAATCGCGCGGCTAAGTCCGGCGTATCCCATGTTGTAGGCGGCAAGCGCGAGCTCCCAATTTCCAAAGCGCCGATGCAAATCGGCCAAAAACTTCGCGCTTGCTTCTGTCGATCGCTGCGGGTCTAGCCGTTCATCCACCCACCGGTCGACCACCAAACCATAGGCGCGCGCCGTGTCGGGCATGAACTGCCACAGGCCGACTGCGCCCGCGCTCGACTTAGCCAAGGGATTGTGGCCACTCTCAATCATGCTTTGCCACAGCAGATCCGTCGGCAGCCCCGCCTTGGCGAACTCGCCAATTATCAACTTGGAATAGCGTCCGCTCTTCTTTGCCCAGGCACGGAGCAGGGACTTTCCTTGCGTACTCGCGCGATAGAATTGTAGATAGGTGACGACGTTGGCTTCGAGACGCGTTGGGATGTTGGGCAATGCCAGTTCATTCAACCACTTGCCTACAGGTTCTGTGCGAGCTTTGGGCTC
>CAZCNI010000213.1:0-4517 GCA_964499765.1 uncultured Polyangiaceae bacterium | reverse complement strand
GGCTCCGGAGTGAGTTCGCTCATCGTTCACTCATCGTTCACTCATCCCTACCCCCATCTGGGATCTCCTGGGCCGCCGCGTACGCCGCGAC
Source organism: uncultured Polyangiaceae bacterium (assembly GCA_964499765.1). GTDB lineage: Bacteria > Myxococcota_A > Polyangia > Polyangiales > Polyangiaceae > FEN-1139. The sequence goes on along the minus strand of CAZCNI010000213.1, from coordinate 4,426 downwards.
TCAACTGACCAGGGGGACCTTTCTTGCTAGGGCGTAGTTAAACGCCAACAGAACGACAGAGGCGTTCCCAGCGGACGAGATGGTCCTTCGTGACGCCGAGGAATGGTGGTCCGCCGACCATTCCTCGGCGTCATCGAAGGACCTCCATTTCTAGGCGTCATGGTCCTTCGACCACTCCTCAGCGTCGTCGGTGGGCTTCGCTGCAAGTTGCGATGAATACTGCAGGTGAGACGGGGCGGGAACTGGATGGCCCGGGCCCACTGACGCGCTATAGCCAGGCTATGAATCCCACAGAAGGTTCTGTCCGTGCAGTCTCGGAAGCAGGCAACGGAGCTGCGGTGCCGCTCGACCCTGTTGCCCTGATGCTGCACTCGTCGGGCATTGTGCTTGTTGTCTTGATGATACTGATTGCTGCTGGGGCTCTCGTCTGGTTGATCTGGATTCTCAAGTCAGCGCAAATTCGACGCTTGTCGGCGGCCCAGCACCGTTTCGAAAGTGAAGCGAGTAAGCTTGCCTCGACTTCCGACTTGATACGCCTTGCGCAGAAACACGATACGGCGCCCGGCGCCCGCATCGTGCTCGAATTGGCGCGACACCAACATCAAGTGGGCAAGGGTGCCGACTTCATGTTGGCAATTGGCAAGCGGGCGATCGTGATCGAGCAACAACGCGCCTCGGCCTTGATGCCGACACTTCAGAGCATTGCGTCGGCTTCACCCTTCATTGGATTGTTCGGAACCGTGTGGGGCATCATGGATGCCTTCCTAAAAATCGGCGTGGAGAAGAGCGCCAGTTTGCCCGTGGTAGCGCCCGCAATTGGTGAAGCCTTGATTGCCACGGCTTTCGGCCTCGTTGCCGCCATTCCGGCGACGATCGCCTACAACTACGTGGACAAGCGGATCACGGACTTACTCGAGGAGCTCGAGGCTTCGGCGGAGGCCTGGGCCCGTTGGTTCAGTCCCGCTGATGCTGGCGCGTTTGAAGAGGCAAGCAGGTCTGAACGTAGCCCCGGCCTTGGGAGGCGCTGAGCCATGGCGGCTTCGGTAGGGAGGCGCTCGCGAGGCTTTCGCGACATCAACGTAACGCCACTGGTCGACGTGATGCTCGTGCTGCTGGTCGTATTCATGGTCACAGCACCACTTCTGACAACGGGCCTGCGCATCGACTTGCCCGAAGTCAAAGCAGCCAATACGCCGGTCAAAGACGCGCGTCTGCTCGTAACGGTAACCAAAGACGAGAAAGTGCTCTTTGGTGAACAAGACGTGACCGGTGCCATAGACAAGGCCTTCAAGGAAAATGCTCGGGTGCAGAAGGAACGCGAGCTCTACATTCGCGCAGACAAGAACGCGCGCTATGGCATTGTTGCGACCGTAGTGGCTGCGGCGCGCAGCAGTGGGGTCGACTCGCTTAACCTTTTGGTGGAACCGGAGCTCGAGGAGGTGCCCGCCGATGAGGCAGCGCCGGCCGCTCCAGCCGCAAAACCCAACAAGCTCAAGGCGCCGAGCGCCAAGAAACAACCCGCGGTCAACCGCTGAGGCGTGAGGATTGCACCTGGCCAATGGCGAGTACTCGTAACTTCACACAGGGCGAACTTGGGATAGCCATGATGGTGGCTATGTTCATCGAGGGTGCCTTCTTCTCGCTGCTCATCGCAGCGGGCGCCAATCGCGGCAAGGTACGAGCAGAGGCTGCCCCCGTCCCGAGCGAGGTACCAATCGCCGTCAAACCGGTTCTGGATGATGACCTCCCGCTGCTGAAACTGGGGGGCAAACGCATGCGGCCCAAATTGCCCGACCTCTGGAAGAAGAGTCCTCCAATTCAGCGTTACGAGGCGAGCAGCGCTCCAAGCCCCATGGCTGACAAAACGCCCGAGGCCATTCCATCGAGTCCGCTTGCCTCCAAGGACGCCGGGCCACCACCGCCACCTGATGCAGCGGTTGTCAAGCAACTCGATCAGGTCCTGGTGGACGCGGGCGCTCGCCCTAGGGAAGTACCACAGCCACCGGGTGAGGGTTCTCCAGACGGCATCAAGGGTGGGACCGAAACAGACCCGCTCAAAGCAAGAGCCATCGGACAATACACTCAGTTGATTATTGCCTGGTTCAATGCGCGCTTCCACCAACCGAGCATCGAATGCGAAACCCTTAAGGGCCTCAGCGCTTCTGTCTCGGCAGCGCTCGGTCCTGACCGGACCGTCACCGGTTTTACGTTGCTGCGCCCGAGCGGCAACGCGGAATTCGATGAACGCGTGAAATCGACGATGACGAATATCGTTGGTCAACAGATACCACCGCCACCCCCCCTCTACTCAGACATCGTTAAACTCCCTCCCGTGACTTTCCGAGGTCAATGTAAGTGAAAAGCCTTTTCACCGCCATCACAGTCGCCGCACTCATCTGCGCGCAATCCCTTTCGGCCCACGCTCAGACAGGTGCTGCGACTCCGCCCATTCCCGACGAGAAACTGCTGGGTGACATCGTGGTTACCGGGACCCAGGTCGAGCACTTCACGAAGTTGGCCGTGCTTCGATCCAATTCTCCCGACTACGAAGACGTCGTTGTGCGGAGCGTCGTGCGCCACGATCTCGAACTCTCTGGCATGTTTGACATCATTGCAGACAGCAAGGCGCCCCCTGGTAACTACGAATTCGAGGACCCAGTTGACCTACCAGCCTGGCAGAAGCTAGGCGCGGAAGTCATCGTCAAAGTTGCTGCACGCAAGAACAGGGAAGGCAAGATCGAAATCTTTAGCCTGGCTTACTTTTTGGACGTGGGCAAAGACCCCGTCTACGAGCGACGCATCACGGTGCTCGCCGACGATGTGCGCATGGCATCACATCGGGTTACTGACGCGTTGCTGGCGGCAATCACTGGACGCCCTGGTAGTTTTGCGAGCCACTTCGCTTTGAGTACCGCTTGGGGAAAAGGGCGCCGCATTCTCACGATGGACGCTGATGGGGCGACTATCACGCCAATTACGGATCAGCAAGATACGTCAATCGCTCCATTTTGGGGACCCGTTCAGTCGCTCTTATTCGTGCAGAGTGTTCACTATTCGCCCTATCACTTGATGGTGTTCAATGCCGGTCGCATCGAACCGTTCAACGTACCGTTCAAGACCAGCGTCTATGCCGCTTCGTTTAGTCCCGACAAACAGAAACTCGCAGTAGCCGTTGCTGAAGACGGCCGTAGTAGCATTTACGTGGGCAGAGCGGACGGGACCGATTTTACCAAGGTCTCGACTAGTGAGATTGCGACGAGTCCCGTATTCAGCCCCAGTGGCAAGCTGGCATGGATCGCCGGAGGCGCACTACAGGGGAGTCAGCGAGTGTTCGTTGACGGAAAGCCAGTCTCACCGAACGGCTTTACTGCAGCCTCCCCAACCTTCTGTGATACTGAACTAGGGATCCGCTTGGTGTATGCAGTCGCCGTTGGCAACAACCGTATGGACCTCGTCATGAGCGATGAGCACGGCCGCGACATGGCTCGATTGACACAGGGTCAAGGCTCCAACCTGGCGCCTGCTTGCAGCCCTGATGGGCGCTTGCTTGCGTTTTTCTCGACGCGGAAGGGTGCGCCGGGACTCTATATGTTGAACCTGAAACGATTCACGAGCGTGAGGGTCACGTCGCAAGTGGGCGAGGCGCTCACTTGGGCCCGGTTCTCCGACGACTCAGTGGGTAAGGCACTCGAGGTACATAGTAAGTAACCTTGAGCAAGCCTGGCGATCGAAACTTCGAGCGCTCCGCATCTAACGGTTCTGTGCCACAAAAACCATTGAGAAGGCTCAGGCCGGGTTGGACGGTGCAATCTTTAGCGGCGCGCGCACGGGCCAAGGCGCAAGACCTGCTCGGCGCTAGGGAGCAAGTTCGGTGGGTCCAGGTCGACGAGAAGAATCGGCAGCTAGCACCGACCTCCGGGGCGGGGAAGGCCCAACTGCGAGTAGGTGGAAAATAGCGCAATTCCTCGCTAGACCCGCGGGTGAAATCCGGTCAGGCAGGCCTGGACAGCCACACGCCGGACAGGCGAGCTTGGTGAACGCTACGCCGCGGCTGGTGCTTGGCGCAACATCGCGCGATACTGAGTATGAAATGATGCCACGGCTATGAAACTTGCTGGGGTCTTGTCGGCACTCTTCGCTGCAGGCGCATTGGCCGCTTGTCGGTCGACGAACGTTCCAGTACAGGGTTCCACCAGCGACGGCAGCACAGGCGAAATCATCATCCTGGATGCAGGACCTTCGACCCCAGTTGCGCTTGATGGTGCAGCGTTCTGTAATGCAGCGTGCAATTACCAGACACAAGAAGGCTGTGACGTGGGCTCGATGTGTCACCCTGCAATGGACAGCGAGCAAGAAGTGATTGCGACTTGTCAACCCGCAGGCACCCTCGCTGCGGGCGAACCGTGCACCTGGCTTGGCTGCCAGC
>CAZCNI010000212.1:0-4526 GCA_964499765.1 uncultured Polyangiaceae bacterium | reverse complement strand
GGCCGATCCCGAACCGATACCAAAGGACATTCGCAGATAGAATCCGTCGTGAAGTCGTGCGCCGGGCCTGCGTGTCTCCATTGGTGGCGGTGGTGGAGCGTAGTAGGCAGGCAGAGGAGGGGGCGGTGGTGGAGCTTCTTGTGTTGGAGGTGCCCCTTGTGCTGGCACGTAGACGGGAGCTTGGGGTTGCTCTTGCGTTGCAGGTGTTGGAGCGTTCGCGGTAGGTGAAGGAGCTTGTCCTGGGGCCGCCTGTGCCCAGGCACTGCCAGAAAGACCAGACACGAAGCCAAAGAGAAGAGTGTGAATGCCGAACGCTTTCATGAGTTCACCTGCAGCAAGTTGATGCGACAGCAAATTGTATCGCGACCGGTGGATACAATAGCCGGACCAGGCCGGGCGTTGCAAGTTGTCTCACGCGGACCCCGCAAATGAAAACAGCCAACTTGGACATTGCGTCCTAGTTGGCTGCTTACTGCTCGAATCTTCGAGCGGGAGAAGGGATTTGAACCCTCGACGTCGACCTTGGCAAGGTCGCACTCTACCGCTGAGTTACTCCCGCAAAGTGCGCGGATTATTAGCTTGCGATTTACGCAGTGTCAACCGGATTTGCGAGTCCAGATGGTTGTTGGGGGCCCAGAACTTGAGTAATTCCTAGTTCTGGAGCCTGACTCGAAACACCGACATCGGAGCTTGCTTGAGCCGTCGGTTGGCGTTCAGGGAGTCGGACCGACGATGCGGGCCAATTGGTCGAGGCCGGTCGCCCTCTGCAGAGTGCCACCTACAGGCCGTCTGAATCAGGCCCGTTCGACCTCGACGACTCCGGATATCTTTGAGATTTCGCGCATGGCAGCTTTGAGCTGATTGAGATCGGAGACCGTGAAAGTGAACGTGTTGCACGCTCGCCCGTCGTCTCCTGCTCTGCAATTGGCCTCATTGATGCTGAGCTTCTGGGCACTAAACACCTGACTTATCACTGCCAACAAACTTGGTGAACCCGTAGTCGTAACCTTCAATTGAACCGGGCGATTGATCTTGGCTTTGGTATCCCAGGTCACTTCGATGCGTCGTTCAGGATCCATGTCGAACGTCTTCACGCACTGACGTCGGTGAACTGTAACTCCACGGCCACGCGTGATGAAGCCGACAATTGGGTCTCCGGGCAAGGGATTGCAGCACTTGGCGAAGCGTACGAGAACGTCATCTTCGCCGCTGACGCGGATTCCGGTCTGATCCTTGCCCGTCAACTTGCGGGCCAGCTGCTGCAATCGGCCTTCGCGCAGTTCAGGCGGCGTCGTATCTACGTTACTGGGTCCCTCGCGGGATTTCAGCGCACTGATTATCTCATCCGCCGAGGTTTTGCCGTAGCCAATGCTCAGCTGCAAGTCATCCAAGTTGTTGGCCTTGAATTGCGCAACTAACTTGCGGACTTCACTTTCGTTCTTCGTGAACTTCGAATAACTCATCCCGGCTGAGCGCAGCTCGTTTTCGAGTAGTTCGCGCCCCAGGTTGATGCTCTTCTCGCGCTGCTCAGCGCGCAGGAAATTGCGAACGCGGCCGATGGCGCGCGACGTTGTACAGTAGTTCAACCAGTCCTTTGACGGTTGAGCAGACGTCGTGGTGAGGATTTCGACCACGTCTCCGCTGCGCAGTTTATAGCGCAGTGGCACGATCTGGCCGTTGGCACGGGCGCCTGCGCAATGGTGTCCGACCTCGGAATGAATTGCATAGGCAAAGTCAATTGGCGTAGCTCCACGGGGCAATACCCGAACGTCGCCCTTGGGCGTGAACACGTAAACTTCGTCCGGAAACAGGTCGATCTTTACGGTTTCGAGGAACTCGACGGGGTCTTTGACTTGCCGCTGATAGTCCGCCAGCTCGCGCAGCCAACTGAACCGTTCGGCGTCTTTGGGGTCGACTCCGCCGGAGATCCGTTCTTTGTATTTCCAATGCGCGGCTACTCCGTATTCTGCCGCTCGATGCATCTCATGAGTTCGAATCTGAATCTCAATCCTTTGTCGGCCAGGACCAATCACGGCAGTGTGCAGTGACTGGTACATGTTTGGCTTGGGGAGCGCGATGTAATCCCTGAATCGACCTGGAATCGGAGTCCAGCGCGAATGCATTACACCAAGAACCGCGTAGCAGTCTGACACGGTCTCGACGCAGATCCGGAACGCAGTCAGATCGTAGAGCTGCTCGAAATCGCAAAGCTGCTCCTTGAGTTTGCGCTGAATCGAATAGAGATGCTTTGCGCGACCCGTGACGTCGGCAGCAAAACCTTGCTCGGCCAGCCTCGAAGTAATGGTTCGACAGACAGCATCGATGTAGCGCCCGCGATCTTTGCGGGACTTGTCCATTTTCTCGTCGAGGTAGTGGTACGCCTTCGCATCAAGATACTTGAACGCCAGGTCCTCGAGTTCAGCTTTGAGAGTCTGAATCCCAAGCCGTCCCGCCAACGGCGCGTAGATGTCCATGGTCTCGCGGGCTATGCGCTCCTGCGACTCTGGCTTCATGAACTCCAGCGAGCGCATGTTGTCGAGCCTGTCGCAGAGTTTTATGAGCAGCACGCGAATGTCGCGCGCCATCGCAACGACCATTTTGCGAAAGCTTTCGGCTTGTCGATCCACCCGGTTCGAAAAGTCGATCTTCCCTAGTTTCGTGACGCCATCTACGATCGCCGCAATCTCGTCGCCGAAGTCTTGTCGAATGTCGTCAAGGGTCGATAGTGTGTCCTCAACGACGTCATGCAGTAGCGCGGCACAGATGCTGGCAGTGTCGAGGCGAAGCTCGGTGATGATGCCTGCAACCCCCGCTGGGTGTACGAAGTAAGGCTCGCCACTTCGCCGCGTCTGTTCACGGTGAGCCAGCTCCGAATAGTGATACGCCCGTTCAACCAGTTCCACATCCGCGGCGGGGTGGTAACTCTTTACCCGTTGTACAATAACGTCGAGTCCGAGCACGGTAATGACACGCCCAGCGATGGGCCCTAATTGAGCAACCTATTCGTAGTGAAAACTAACACCGAGATTGAACATGGTAAACCCCAGCAAAATGGCGCGAGTGCACTTACTGGGCAAGGTCGGCCGCTCGGAGTATATGTACACTTCCCGTGGTGCATCTCAAAGTGCCCATATTGTGATTTCTTCAGTGTTGGCAATCGTGCTGGCATTGAGCATGAGGTTTATGCCAATGCGGTTATCAACGAGCTGTATCAGCGACACGAGGCAATGCGGCCAGTTGGGCTAGAGAGCATCTATTTTGGTGGTGGCACCCCATCGCTTTGGGATGAAGCGCAAGTCCAGCGTGTTATCGAACACGTACTGATGGTTTTTGGAGCGCGGAAAGAAGCCGTCGAGATCACTCTTGAGTGCAACCCTAGCAGTTTCGATAGCCGCAAGTGTAGTCAATGGAAGTCAGGTGGCGTCAATCGACTAAGCCTGGGGGTACAGAGCCTCGACGACGAATCGCTCAAGTATCTTGGTCGGGTCCATGACTCTCGTACGGCGATGGAGGCGCTGCACACGGCTTTAGAATCTGAGATCCCCCAAATAGGTGCTGACATTATTTTTGGGCTACCAGGACGCACTGTTGCAGATTGCGTGGGAGAGGCGCGGCAATTACCGCTGTCTGAGCTGTCGCATGTTTCTGCCTATGCATTGACGATTGAACCAAACACGCCCTTTGGAAAACGTGACCGAACTGGTCGACTCGAGCTTGCGCCTGATGAGTTGATTACCGACTCTTTCGTTGCTCTTCACGAGGAATTGGAGCGGGTGGGCTTCGAGCACTACGAGATCAGCAACTACGCGCGTCCGCGCTGTCGTTCTCGCCACAATACCGGATACTGGCAAGGTCGGGACTACTTGGGTCTTGGCGTTGCCGCATGGGGAACGGTAAGCCTACGCGAGAATGGGGCGATCGCGGAATCGAAGGGCAGGCACCTGAGGTATCGCAACACCACGAACATTGGTCGCTATGTCCAGGCCTTAGCGCGGGGCTCGAGCCCCGTACTTTGGGATTCACAGCCATCTGGGATTGTGACGGAGAACGAAGTCATTGATGAAGCGGTCGCGCTCTCGGAGCGCCTTCTGCTAGGACTGCGGACGAGTGATGGAGTAGACCTCGAATCATTGTCCACGCAATTCGATATCGACGCCTGGCTCTCCTCGCGACGACGAGCGCTCGATAAACTTCAGAACCGCGGGCGAATTAGCTTGAACGGAGCTCGCCTGTGGATTCCGTTCCCGACGTGGTACTTGGCAGATGGCACCATCTCGGAATTGCTCTAGGACGCTGATACTGTCCTGCGCGGTGCTGAGCTCGGGCTAATCGGGACTGATCCTGTTAATATTGTCAATGAGACTGGTTTCCGCGGCGCTCATCGTCAGCTGATCGATACTGATCCTGTCCGCATCGACACTGACATTCAGCTCCGCGGCGCTGATCGTCAGCTTATCGGTACTGACCATGTCCTCATCGACACTGACATTCAGCTCCGCGGCACTGATCGTCAGCCCATCGGCACA
>CAZCNI010000211.1:0-4527 GCA_964499765.1 uncultured Polyangiaceae bacterium | reverse complement strand
AACAAGCAGGGGAAGGGCCCGGTTCAGGTATTCGAGGCGTTGCTGGCCGCGAAGGTTTCGGGTGCGCGGGATTTTGCCAACTACGCTGAGTATCTTCTGGCCACGCGGGGCGACGATCCTACTCAACACCAAGCTCGCGATCTTGCAACGCAGGCCGCTGACGCCGAACCCACGGTACCCCACCTACTGCTCGCCGCGAGTCTCGCGGAAGATCGGAATCAAAGGGCTCGGTGGCTCGAAAAAGCAGAGCGCGTGCCAAACGTCGAGCGCAGCGAGCAGTTGCAGTTACTGCTTGCTCGCGCCGCGCACGAGCGTGGTGGACCTCATCCGCAAGGTGCGGTTGCGTGGTTCAAAAAAGCGCTGTCCATCGATCAGGACAACGTCGAAGCCACGGTGCAATTGGCTGACCTCTACGGGAAATTCGGTCTCGATCAGACAGCCATGGTCTTGATTGATCGGGCCCTGAGTCACATGCCGAATTCGGTGCGGTTGCTGGCCGCCAAAGCCGAGCGCCTGCGCAAGCTCGGTCGGGCAGTTGAGGCTTCTGAGACTGAACGCCAGTACGCCAACCTGAGATTCGATGATGCCGCCTGGCTCGGCAAGATGGTGGATCTGTCTTTGGCACGTCAGGACTCGAGCGCTGCCCATTGGTGGGCGCAACGATTACTGGATGCCAACCCGCACAGTCAATGGGCCCTGGGACTTGCGGCTCGCGCTCAGCGGTCAGCAGGTGACACGGCGACGGCGGTACAGACGTATCAGAAGGCATTGGAGTTGGCGCCCGACGACACCGGGACGCTCCGGGCATTTGCCGATCTGCAGGGCGAACTCGGGCATCGCGTTGAACAAATTCAGTTACTGCGTCGGATACTCGACATAACCCCGCAGAATAAGGACGTGCGGGACTACGTTGAAAATCTAGAACCCCAGCGCACGCATGCCGACGAGACCTACGCCTGGGCTCCGGAGCGATTTTTGCCGCAACGGTTTGCGCCGTTACAGGGACAGAATCGTCGCACGTTGCGTGACTTGACCGTAACAACGGTCTTCCCCAATGGGCTGTCCAGCAGATTTCGACAGTTGGTATTCCAGCCAATGACTGATGCTTCAGCGGCAATGTCGCGACAGTATGCGTTCAGCTACGAAGCGGATCGACAAGTGGTGCAGTTGCGCGGGGCTCGCGTCTATCGTGGTGACGGTCGCATTGATGAGGCCATCGAGTCCGGCGAGGCCGCAGCCAACGACACGTCCGTCTCGATGTACACGTCACAGCGCACCTTCTACGTGCAGTTTCCCCGACTCGAGCCTAAAGACGTGGTGGAGTTGCGCTATCGAATCGAAGACATGACGCCCCGCAACGAGTATGCGGACTACTTTGGTGACCTGGTTTACCTTCAATCGGATGAACCCGTCCACAATGCCGAGTACGTCCTGATTTCGCCGCGAAGCCGGAAAATCAACTTCGATACCAACCTGGGAAAGTTGCTTGAGCACAAGACGTCGAGTTCGGCCGAAAACCGCATTGATCGCTTCACAGCGACCGACCTCGAACCGTTGCGTTCCGAACCGTTGATGCCTGCCTATGGGGAGCTCGGAGGCTTCATCCACGCGTCGACCTTCAACTCATGGGACGAATTGGGGCGTTGGTATTGGGGATTCATCAAAGACCAATTCGACGTTGACGAAGAGACTCGACGATTGGCTTTGCGAATTGCTGGGCAGGCCAAGACAGACGCCGAGAAGGTACAGGCCGTCTACGACTATGTCGTTCAAAACACCCGATACGTGGCCCTGGAATTCGGCGTGTATGGGTACAAGCCACACCGAGCCGTGCAGACGCTGGCCCGTGGTTGGGGCGATTGCAAAGACAAAGCAACCGCGATCATCGTGCTGCTGAAGAACCTCGGCATCGAGGCTGAATTCGTGGCGCTACGCACGCAGCTTCGCGGCGATCTGGCCTCGAACGTGGCCAGCCTGTCGCCATTCGACCACGCAATCGCGTATGTACCTTCCCTCAATTGGTACCTGGACGGCACCGCCGAAGGCTCGGGCAGTCGCGAGTTGCCCGTGATGGACCGCGGAGCATTGGCGCTTCACATTTGGAACGGCCATGCACGATTGACGCGCATCACGCAGAATGATCGCGCACCCGATGAAGTGCGCCGAGAAGCCGTGGCGCAGCTCGAAGTCGGCGGTTCCGCGCTGCTCGACGTTCATACAAATGTCCAAGGTAGCGTGGCACCCGAATGGCGACACCGCTACGAAGCCGAGGCGACTCGGTCGGAGCGCATCGTGGCCGACCTTGGCCGAGAATTCCCCGGTTTCACGCTAGCTCAGGGCAACAGTGCCGTCACGACCCAAGGGCTCGACGACATCGAGCACGACGTGAACGTGAGTATTCGCGGTCGGGCACCCAATTTCGCCCGCCGAGAGGGCGAGGTACTGAGCATGGTCGTCACCCCAGAGGCTCGACTGACACCACTCTACGCATCGCTTTCGGAGCGCCTGTATGATGTGCGCCTCCAGGGTAACCCCGCGCGAACGGACTCGATTACGGTAAAGCTGCCGCCGGGGTTTCACGTTCTCGCTGCGCCCCAAGATGCAACCATCCAATCCAAGTTTGGCCGCTTCACGCTGCGCGTGGAAACCGGAGCCAACAAGATTGCCGTACACACCTCCATTCAACTGCTCATCGAGCGAGTGACTCCAGCCGAATATGCGGCTTTTAGAAGCTTCTGTGCCGAGGTGGACCGGGCGCTTGAGCCCCGCCTGCAAATTGGTCGAAAACCATGAGGAAATTAGGACGAAAATTGCTGGTGACCACGTGTATTGCGTGGGCACTTGGCTGTGGTTCTCACTCGAAAACGCCGGCAACCGCCATTGATGAGATCCGCAAAGATGCCGCGCAATCGGACAACGCTGCAACGGTCGAGCGTTGGGTTCTCGGCGAGTTGCTGGCTCCCGGTGGCAGCGCCACTGGTGTGCAGAAGGCTCGCGAACGCTTGGACAAGATCAAGGATGAGTCAGCGCGGGCGCATCTGATCCGGGGCCTAGACGCCTCGCTGCACGGAGACTTCCGTTCAGCGCCCGAGCACTTCCTCAGGGCAGCGGAAGTAGCCCGATTGAGCAGTGAAACCGAGTCAGACCTTATCGCCTGGTATGCGATCCATTCAGCCATTGATTTGCGCAAACACGACCCAAGTCTGTATCGTCGTTGGCGAACCTGGGTGCAGCAGGCGATTGATGACCCCATGCGACTCGGCTGGCGTGCCCGCGGCGAATTAGTGGACTGGTGGTCACGCGAGGCCATGTCAGTTGGTGAGGCCAACGTTCAAGAGCGCGCAGCGCAGCAGTTCGGCTGCACCCAGCAGCTCTCATTGGCTGGCCCGTTCGGGCACGGTGCGAGCAGAGACATCGTCTCCCATTTTGCCCCCGAAGCCTTTGGACCTTGGCCCAGGCGATGGGAACCTGAGTCTGGCATTGGCACCGCTCCGCAAGTGATCGACACCGAGCGCCACGGGTGCCTCATCGAGCCGAAGAAGTTCGTGCCTCCGGGCGTGTTTTATAGCGAAGCCTACCTTGACCTAAAAAGCGCCCGTGATCTGATCCTTGCAGTTCAGGCTGCCACAGTGGTGTGGATCGATGACACGGAAGTGCTCAAGCGCGATCCGAGAGACTGGGGAGTCTGGCCACACTTTGGCGTTCGCGTCCGATTGCAGCCGGGGCGGCACCGGGTAGTGGCAAGGCTCGGTTCGAGCGCCACTTCGCTTCGGATTCTGGATGCAGAAGGGCGACCCGCTCACCTCGAGACGTCCACCGATGGCGCTCCTGGGCACTTGCATGGTCCACCGGAACTGGGCCCGGATCCCAACGTAGTCGATGCCTACGCTGAGAAAGGCGGCGTGACCAAACCGAAAGATCTCCTCATTCGATTGGTTGCTGCCGAAATGCTGGCCGTGGAGGGGCAGTTCGACGTTGCGTCGGTGCTCTTCGAGCCATTGGTTGCAGATCCCAAGCGAGCAACCGGACCCGCTCTGTTGAGCGCGGCACGCTATGCGCAAAGCGATCCCCTGTTTGACCCCACCCAGTTGCGTGACTTGGTGCATGCAATGCACGAGCAGGCTGCAGCAAGGGACCCTCGCTTGTGGGAGCCCCAGCTCGCGCTGGCACTTTGGACAGCTGAAGCAAAGGGACCCAAGGACGCCATTAAACCAATGGAGCGGCTCGCAAAGAGTCAGCCTCAAGTTCCCGGCGTGCTCGGCGCCTTGGCACAACTTTACCGAAAACTCGGTTGGGACCCTGAGCAAATGCGGACACTCGAGCGTTTGGAGCAGCTGTTTCCCGAAGATCCAAGCGCGCTAGAAGCAGCACTGACGCTCCATGATAGCCGCGGTGAATGGGACGCTTCCAATCGACTGGTTGACAAGATCGTGCAGCTGGACGCAGACCGTGAGATACGGTTGATTCGTGCCCTCGAACGCGAAGACTACAAAACTGCACTAGCTGAGCTGGCTCGGCTGGGCCAGC
>CAZCNI010000210.1:0-4540 GCA_964499765.1 uncultured Polyangiaceae bacterium | reverse complement strand
GACCCGCCTGGCCAACAATGTGGCCAGGTCAGCCGCGCGTGCTGTCAAGTCGTCAACCATTTGCTTGTGCGCGTCCTCAATCCGTTGCAGCGCTTCGGCCAGCGCAGTGCGGCCAGCTTCCAAAGTTTGCTCGACAGCCTGCCGCATGGACCGCTCGGCAACGAGTGACTCAAGCTCGGCTGGCGACATACTGGGTCCGGACCCGTCGCCGGCGATCGGTAGCGACACTTCTCGCGGCTCCAGTTTGAACTGTTTGGGCGTCGCGGAAATGGGCTTGTCTACTGGGTGCGGCTGGGGGCCGACCATTTCCGATGGGACGGGTGGCGGGCGAGGCAGTGCCATCGGCACGGGGGTTCCGTGCGGGCGACCGGGACTCAACCAGGACGGCTGCCGTCTTTGACGTTTAGTGACATCGTCGAAATGGACAGGGGCGGGTCTCCCTGTCTCTTTGTGATCAAACCATGCCACTTTCGTCCTCAAGTGAGATTACGCCTTCTGAGGCCAGAACTAGGGCTTGTTCTACGATTTCACGTTGAGCAGCCTCAACTTCAGCCAGCCTTACGCCACCCAGGAGCTCAAGGTCTTCACGCAGGCGTTCCGCTGCGCGTTTGGACATGCTGGAGAATATGTGCTCGCGCAATTTCTCGCTACCGGTCTTTAGCGCCATCACCAGTTTGTCTGAAGGAACCGACTCGAGCAGAACACGGAGCGACTTCGCATCCAGTACTATGAGGTCCTCAAAGCCATACATGGCTCGACGAATGGCCGTGGCCAAGTCTGCGTCCTCATCAGCCAGCATGCCGAGAACAGACTCTCCAACCTCACGGCTCATCTTGCGAACGAGAGCAGCACTCTTGGCTATTCCGTCGACAGAAATGAACGCTTCGGCGCCTGCGCTGGGTAATTCGGCACTAAGTGTTGCAGCCACTTCTTCCAGGAGTCCCGCGGGGATCTCCGTCATATTTCCGAGTCGCTCCAACACGTTGGGACGAACGTCTTCCGGCAAATGCTGTACTACTTGCACCGCTTTCTCATTGGGAAGTTGCGAGATAATGGCGGCAACTAGCTGAGGGTGTTCGCGTTCCAATATTGATACAAGTGAGCCGACGTCGGCGTTTCCAAGCTTTTCTAACGCAGTCTGGGGCGCATCCACGAATATTTCGTTCGTCTTGGCCTCACCTAAAACCTTGGTGGCGATTCGCCGCAGGTAACGGACACCCCCTCTTGGGACCGCGATGGCCTCGTGTGACTGCTCGACGAATTCCCGGTAAACGGCATCCAGCGAAGCTGCTGGAACACCCCGCATCATGGACGCGACTTCGCGCAGCTTGCGCAGATCGTCGGTGTCCATCTCTGATATGACGGGCGCTGCCGCGGACTCATCCAGCGACAGCAACATCAATACCGCCTTCTCCGGACCCGTCAGTTCCACATTGGCAGTGGTTGCCATTATCGTGCCGTGGTCTGGGTGTTAACACCGGCATTGAGCCATTTTCGAATAATGATGGCCGCGGTGGCCGGGTCCTCTGAGGCCAGCTGAAGAGCCTTGGCGCGAAGCATCGGACCGTCGAGTTTATGACCCGGAGCTAGACTTTCTATTGACGCTACCGTGCCGCCCGCGAGATTCCCCACCTCGGTTGAACCCTGAAGTTGGGCCGCAAGCTCGGGCGACTGCAATGTCTGGCCAGCGAGCGCGGTGGCATGGGTACCCCGCGCGCTCTTGCGTTTTCCTCGCAAGCTCAGGACCACAGCAGCCACCAAGATGAGGAGTACCACCCCGCCAGCCACCATGTAAGCGAGCCACTGCTTCCAGCCGCTGACGGGTTTTGTCATTCCATCAGCGCCGGCTTCGACGCGCGCAAACGAAGCGGCAGAAACGTGGAGGGCGTCGCCTCTCTCTACGTTGTAGCCAACGGCGCGCTTGACCAGCTCCTCAATCTGAGCCAATTCTTGAGCAGTTCGAGGTGTCGATGACCACTGGTTGCCTCGATGTTCCACGTGATCGTTCACAAGAACGGCAACACTTAGCCGCTGAATGCCGCCGGGGGGCGTCGTTGTTTTTTGACTGACCTTGTCAACCTCCCAGTTTCTAGTTTGCGAGAGCCGAGAGACCGCGCCGTCGCTACCCCCGGGTGCTTCAGTTGCTTCCGCGCCGGCTTGACGTGAGTCTGGCAGATTCGTGAGAGCGCCGGGGACTCCGGCGACGCCCGCCTGACCAGCTCCCGAGAGCTCCTGCACTCTTTGCTCGCTACGAAGCGCGGTCTTACTCGGCTCGTAGTGTTCCTCCACTTTCTCTCGTGCGGAGGAGTCGAGTTCGACTTTTATCCGCACGTCCGCATTTCCGAGACCAACGATGTGCTCAAGTTGTGCTCGAACATCGCCCTCGAGTTGACTCGCAAGTGCTCGAGAGCGCTCACCTGTGCTGTCGGACAACTCATCGGCGCCGATGCCGTCTCCTGTGCTCGGTCGATGGAGAGTGATCCCATCGGTGCTGACCACGGATACCCGGTCTCTGCGCAAGTTGGGTACAGCCGCTGATACGAGATGCACAATTCCAGCTACTTCACGCGGGCTGAATGCCCCCGGGTTCTCCAGCTTGATAACCACCGAAGCTGAAGCCTGCTGATCCCGAGCGACAAACAACTTGCGTTCGGGCATGACGAGGTGAACTCGCGCAGCTCGTACGCCGTCGATCGTCAATATCGAACGGACGAGTTCGCCTTCCAACGCGCGGCGCAGATTTACTTGTTGCTCGAACTCCGTGGCGCCGATTTGGGTGCGGTCGAATAGCTCAAAACCAACGCCACCCCCACGGGGTAGCCCGGCTGCAGCCAGCTCCAAGCGGAGCGATGCCACGCGATCTTCAGGTACTTGAATAGCCGTTCCATTGGCGGCCAATTGGTAGGGGACCTGCATCGTCTTGAGTTTCTCGACAATGCCCGCCGCATCCTGCGTTTCCAAGCCCGTATACAAATAACCGTAGCTGATTCGTGATCCAATGTAACTTACTGTGAGCGTAATCACTATGCCTAGAATGCTCAGGCCGACGATCGCCATTCGTTTTGCATTGGGGAGAGAACCCCAAAATGCAGCCACCTGCTTGAAAATAGCGACTAATGTGTCCATTGACTCCGCTTAGATTTGCATCCGCCAAAGCTCGTAGAAAGCGTCGATGACCTTGTTGCGTACATTACTAACCAGTCGCAATTCGATGTCGGCCTTGCTCATTGCTATCATGGTGCCGTGGATATCATCGCGCGCGCCTGCCGCAAATGCTTCTGAGACTCCCTGTGCATAGTTTGCGCTCTGATTCGCGCTGGCCACCATTCCCTCCAACATGTTCGAGAACTGCCCATTGGTCGGTTGAATATTGCCAATCGCAGAACTACCCTCACGGATGACTCCTTCCTGAGCAAGTTGGCCTACGACTGAACTCACAGGGGTCATTGCAATTCTCAGCGACCAATTTCTAGAGCCGAACGCGCCATCTGCTTGATGCTGTTGATGGACGTTACTCCGGCCTCGTAGGCGCGTGTTGCGGTGATCATGTTGACCATCTCTTCAACGGCATTCACGTTTGGGTAAGTTACATAGCCTTGGGCATTGGCGTCGGGGTGAGACGGCTCGTAAACCATCGCGCCCGGCCTGGTATCTTCTTGAATTCGAGCTACCCGAACCAGTGACACTCCCTGCTGCATCGAAGGTTCACCGCGAAGTCGATCGAGCCCGACTGCTTCGAAGACCGGATCCATCCTACGGAATGGCCCGCCCTGCGCGGTTTTGGTCGTTCTTGCGTTGGCAAGATTGGACGCCGTAGTATTCATCCGAATCCGTTGTGCAGAAAGGCCAGATGCTGAAACTTCTAGTGCGCTAAATACGCCGAGCATGCTTCGTCTCCCTAGCCGCGACCATCGTTTGCGGCATACGTTAGCCCCTTGAGTTCAGACGCGACGATGGTGGAAACAACGTCGTATCTAAGATGATTGGCAGCCAGCTTGGTGGCTTCTCGATCCAGCGACACCGAGTTACCGTCAGCGCCGAAGCCCGCCGAAGAGTCTTCAAACACTCTTCCAACACGACTTTGCGCACTGTCCCCGATGCCCGACAGGTGTCCTTCGGCCGTTCGTTGCAGCTCTACATTGAAGACGGCCGCAAAGCTTCCTGCGTCAACCCGAGAGAGGTCGTGTGGTTTGTATCCTGGAGTGTCGACATGGGCGACATTGGATGCAAGCAAGTTATGTCGCTCTAGGTGGTAGTCGAGCGATTGTTGCAGAGTTTGCAGGCCGCTAAAGATATCGAGCACGTGTCGGAGTAAGCACTGGGCGTGCCACTACTTAGTCGACCCCATATCGACAACAGCATCGGTGATGTGTACAGGTGTGTTTTCGTAGCACCAACTGGTTTGAGCTGAGAGGACAAACGCCGCAAGAGTCCACTATCTAATTTTAGCTTTTGGCGCTCGTGCCGTTCAGGGGCCGAGTGCACAAGATCTAGTCTGACATTGGAGCCAAAATAGCGACATGCGGTGGGTAGAAGGTCA
>CAZCNI010000209.1:0-4559 GCA_964499765.1 uncultured Polyangiaceae bacterium | reverse complement strand
GGGATGGTTGCTGCCGCCGCCCCTGCCGGGTGCTTGCAAGAAACGAATGTGGCCGAACGGAAACCTAGACACTCCCCTGGCAGAAATGCACTTTCGTGGGATCCAGTCCAGGCCCACTCGGCTTCTCTGTCCGACTCTCCGTCACAAACGTCGCCGAAGTAGCCGTGATCACACCCACATTTGCGCACCGATATTGGAGCGCCCGTGAAACGACTCGCCCGCGTGCGCGCGGCGCAGTATCTTCCGACACGAGCCCCTTTTTCGAAGGAAGATGCCGAATGACGTTTGACGATCGTTCTCTTGATATTGCTGTAGTTGGACTTGGTCAAGGTGGAGGTAATCTCGCTGCACAGTTTGCGCAGTTTGGCTATCGCGCCATCGCGCTTAACACGGCGCTCACGGACTTGAGTGCTTTGGGCGATGGAAGCAATCGCTCGCGGCTCGCGCCCGAGCAACGACTGTATATCGGGATCGACGGCTACGATGGCGCCGGTGGCGATCTGAACTACGGACGCGAATGTATTCGGGAGAATGCCGCGCGCATCCGCCAGGTCGTTGCGGAACACGCGACAGACGCCGATCTCGTGCTCATCACTGCCGGTCTTGGCGGCGGTACGGGTTCCTCAGCCAGCGAACTGGTCCAGATTTTGGATGATCTGAACCTCCCGCTGGTAGTCCTTGCCACGCTGCCTACCGAGCACGAAAGCGGCATGGCAAAGGTCAACGCAATGCGCGGCGCCAATGCGCTGGTTCAGATGGAAGGCTTGAGTTGGATTTTCGTCGATAACTCGCAACTTGCCGGGGTCCACAGCGATGTGCCGATGGATCGCTACTTCGAGACGATTAATAGCGTCATCGTGGAGCCGCTCGATGCACTCAATCGCATCAATAGCTCGACTGACTTGGTTCCCATCCGCAGCTTGGATGGCGAAGACCTCCGGCGCCTTTTGCTCTCGGGCGGAGTCATCAACTATGCCAGTGTCGACTTGGCGTCACTCGACGTCGAGGTAGTGGTTCAGAGCGTGCGCAACGCTCTGCAATCGAGCTGCATCATGCCCGCGGGTTACGCCCTCGAGCAGGTGGCAACCATTGGCCTGGTGATTCAGGCACCCGACGATGTCTTGTCACGAACGCCTTTTGCCTTCTTCGATCAACTCAACGAAGACGTCAAAGAGGCCACCGGCGGCGCTGCCTGCTACTTGGGGGTGTACCGCAATCGCATCAAGAACAGCCGAGCGTCTCTGCACTTGGTTTGCTCGTCGCACCAACTACCAACGGGCATCCTCGCGATGGTCAACGATGCCCGTCGCGAAGGCGGCGTCCTGCGCGACAAGCTGCAGCAAACCTTGGCCCCACTCGACGTGAGCGAGCTCGAGCAGTTTGACCTGTTCCGAACCAACGTGCGCACGAGCCCTTCCCCTCGGGGTCGCCGCGGCCGACCTGCTTGGCCCGATCTTTCGACTGAGGCACTCGACTCGTCGACCAGCGCAGTCACTCGTGCGCAACGCCCCAGCAGCGCGGCAAAGTCGGGCATTTCGATGTCAACGCCGGCTACGCCAGCTGCCCCTGCAGTGGAACCACGAAGCCCCAGTAGCCAAGCGCGCCCCACTGAATCCGTCACGCCCAAGGAACTCAAAGTCGACGCTGGCTAGGCAAAGGCCAGGCCGTCTCCCTCCCGAGCGCCGCGTGATGCGTCCGGGAGGCCTGGCCATGGCCTACGGAGCTCCGAACACAGCGGGCATTCTTGTTTTTGTCATGCCGGCACGGAAAGCCCCGTGAGCGCATGCTCGAAATCACGGCATTTCAGCTTCCGACGCGACCTTGACCCCATACGCCGCCGCCTTGGATGCCTCCGGCGCGGGTTTTCCCCCAGGGGAATCCGCCATCTCGACTTGCTGAATCACGCCGGACTACGCTGATTCGACGAGCAATTCTCGGAGCGCAGCCAAGAGTCGATCGCATTGTTCGTCCGTGCCGATTGAAATGCGGAGAAACTGCTCGATGCGAGCTTGCGGAAAATGACGCACCAAGATGTGGCGCTCTCGTAGCTGCAAAGCCAACTTCTGTGCGTCGTGCGCAGCGTGGCGCGCGAATACGAAATTGGCCTTTGACGGCAGCACGTGAAAGTTCAGCTCTCGAAGCTTGTCGGTAAGTCGCTCGCGGCTGGCAATTACCTTGGAGCGTGTAGCCACCAAATGTGACTGGTCCTCGATGGCGGCGACCGCCCCCGCCATGGCCAGGCGGTCCAACGGGTAGGAATTGAAACAATTCTTCACGCGTTCCAGCGCCTCGATCAGGTGTGATTGCCCCATGGCATACCCAACGCGCAGCCCCGCCAGTGAACGGCTCTTCGACAGCGTCTGAATGACGAGCAAGTTTGGATATTCGTGGACTAGCCCCGCAGCGGTTTCACTCCCAAAGTCGACGTAGGCTTCGTCGATGACGACGACGACGTCCGATTTCCTTTCAAGCAAACGCGCAATGGCAGCCAGCGACACGGCGCAGCCGGTCGGGGCATTAGGGTTGGCCAGGATAATCGCACCCGCGTCGCGGTCGAAGAAGTCTTGCACGCAGATGCGAAACTGCGCGTCAACCGGGACCGTAACGTAATCGATCCCGTACAGTCCGCAATAGACCGAGTAGAAGTTGTAGGTAACGTCTGCAAAATGCAGCGGGCGCTCATGCTTGAGCAGACCGAGAAACGTGTGCGCCAATACCTCGTCGGAGCCGTTACCAACGAATACTTGCCCGACGTCGAGTCCATATTCATTTGCAATCGCTTGCTTGAGGCGGAGAGCGCTCGGATCGGGGTACAGCCGTAGGCAATCCGAAATCTCGGCATGGATTGCGGCAAGCACCGCAGGTGACGGCCCGTAGGGGTTCTCATTGGTGTTCAATTTCACCAAGTCCGTATGTTGCGGCTGCTCGCCCGGAACATAGGGGTTCAATTGATGAACGACGTTACTCCAGAAGAGATTCATTTGAACCTGCCGGTCGCCAGCTCCAAGACTGCCATCCCACCGAGCCTGTCGGTTCTATGCAGCAGGTGCAAGAGGTAAACTAGTTCCTCGGTTGCTTCGCACGTCGGCGGCGAAGCAACCGAACGCACGCGAGACCCACGAGCGACAGCCGCGTTGCGAAATCAAAGTGCGAACTGTGGCCCGCCGGTATTCGGCAGCCACAACCGCCGCTGTCTTGAGATGATCCGGGTTCGACTGTACTGCTGCCCGCAGGCGTATTGCCCGTGCCGTTGCCGCCAGTGCTCGCGTCGCCACTTGCCGCAGCAGAGCCCCCGCTCGACTCCGCTCCCCCAAAATTGGCTAGCCCGCCCGTTGAAAGCCCACCAACTGCAGTTGCTGCGCCTCCGGTCGTTGCAACGACGCCGCCGGTGGCATGAATGGAACTACCCGTGGCTCCCGGGCTCGTTCCTCCAACCTGCGCCTGAGCGCCGCCGGTGGCTTTGGTACCGCCGTTGCTGGTAGCACCGCCTGTCACGGCAACCATGCCCCCGGCATTGACTGCGCCGCCAGTGCCAGCTCCACCTATCGTGGCCTTGCTACCGCCCGTCGCTTTTGAACCGCCCATGCCGGCAGCACCGCCTGTTACGGCAACCGCGCCGCCGACATTGACAGCGCCACCAGTGCCGGCAGCGCCGCCCGTGCTGGTGGTACCCCCGGTTGAGCCGCCCGTTTCAAAGCAGCCCAAGTCCGGTGCCTTCCCGTTGAAAGGCAACCCAACGTCAGTTCCCATGTCGATGAGATCGCTACCCGCAACCAGGTGGAAGTTCGCAATGTCGGGCAGGCTGCCGTCTGCTTGCCGGGGACCGTCCAGACCTGTTTCAGACGTGCTCTGGAAATCGGCTGCATTGGCCGTTACCGATAGCGTCCAAGAATTACTGGCGTCGTCAGGCTTGGTTGCATTCGAAGTGATCGAACCGCCTACCGCCAGGTTGTTCCGATAAGTGCCGACAGTTATATCCGCCCCGGCAGTGCTCATCCCGAGCATATTGAAGTCAGGATTGTTGTTGTAGCTCGTGTTGTTGTAGAACGTAATCGTTCCGGGGTGGTGGTTGGCATAAAAGCCAGCAGCTCTATTAGTTACGGATAGGTTGTTCCGAATCACGTGCACCGGCGGGTTAGCTGGGAACGTGGAAGTATCCAAACCATAGCCCCCGCACTTGAAACCGTTGCCATTACCGCAACCAGCGCCAGTGTCGTACCGGTACCCGGCGTGCCAGGCCCAACAGTTCTCGATGGTGACCACGGAAAACGCATTGATTAGGTCAAAGTCGTCGTCACTATTGAACCAAGAGCGGCACCCTCTAAATACATTACCCGGATTATTTGCCGATATATGGGCGCCAAAACCATCGCCGCTTTCACAGGCCCCGTTCGAAGTCAGCGGATCGAAGTTTTCGTGTGAATCACTGTTCAGAACTAGGTTGTTGGAACCATTTTGTATGAACAGCCCGGTACCATCAATATGGTAGATATCGAGCAGCTCGAAGATATTGTTGCTGCCGGAAACCCAGACGCCCCACGATTCGTGATTCAGATTGT
>CAZCNI010000208.1:0-4569 GCA_964499765.1 uncultured Polyangiaceae bacterium | reverse complement strand
GCCTTGTTCTCCCGCACCTTGTAATGCAGCATGGCAATCTGCAACAGACTACCGAGCGCATTGGGACTCGTGAGGTCTTGCGCGGAAAGATCCTGCTCGTAGAGAGCCACTAATTCTTCCCAGCGTTTCTCCGAAGAATACAGGTCCGCCAGGTACGCCATGGCCTCCACGTGCCCGGGCTGTTCGCGCAGCAGCCGCTCGTAGGCGGTTGCACAGCGTTCGCCATCTTGCAGTCGGTAGCGATACAGTCGCGCCAGGCGAATCGCAGCGCTCTTGCGCTCAGCGGGATCATTGCCGCGCGTCGCCATCCGATCGAGTACCCGCGCCACTTCTTCCCAGCGTTCCGTACGGCGGTAGAGACGCTCGAGCATTCTGCCCGCCTGTATGTTGGAAGCATCCAGACGCACGGCTTGCTCGAGGTTCTCGATGATGCGGTCGTCGTTCGACTCGGCCGCGTATCGCAGCTCCATCTCGGCGGCGCGCATCAGCATCGAACTTCGATACACGTCATCCGACGCTGCCTGTGCCTCCTGCCCGTAGTTGCGCGACATTTGTTGCCAAGAGTTGCGTCGCTCGGCAAGCTCGGCCAGAGCCGTTGTCGCGCCGGGGTGGTTGGGCATGCGCTGGCGCAACAGTTGCCAAGTCCGCTCTGCGTTTTGCGTGCTGAAAAGATAGGTGTCGCAGACACTGGCTAGTTCTTCGATGTACGCAAGACGACGCGACTCGTCCTCGGCTATCGACAGAGCGATCTCAAGCAGATGAGCGACCGCTGTCCATTCACCACGCTCCTTGTGCTGGGCCATACCTGCGGTCACCAGCTGCTCGAGCTCTTGATTAGAGACGTCCCTCTCGGTGCTTGTTATTGCTTCAACGAGCGCCTCCCACAAATTCGGAGAGTCGGGGTCGGACTGTAGTTGTCCCAGGAGATTGGCAATCGCTTCGGCTTTCATCATCCACCATTGAGCTGTTCGACTGCGACGCGTACAAGCGCCGAGCCAGAGCGAGCGTAGTCCGGTGCAGGTGAGTGACACAAGCGTCGCTCATCGCTAATTGCCGGCCGCATCGCGGGTGCCATCGGCCCACCTTCCGGGCGCTAGGCCGCGGCACCGGAGCCGATTGAGTCACATCCGTTGCACATATCGCAGAAGACGGGTACGGCCTCCGGCCATGGACGCCTCCGGCCCGGGTTTCGCACTTGGGTTGATTCTCGCCTCAAGCCTTCCCCTCACTAGCTGTGACGGGTGTCGCCGCGATCACCCCTTCATTCCGTTCTTGGTTGCCAGCACATCAGCACCGACCCCGACAGGGCCTTCGGGTACCGCAGGTGCACTGCTCGATACGGCCAGCCCTACGCCCGTGCCCAGCGCCGCCTACCCGATCGAGGGGGAACGTTTACCCGCTGACAGCCGACAGGTTAAAGTGGGTGTAAGACAAATAGAAGCGCCCCGATCGGCGGTGTTCGAGTCCATTCTTCGCAGCGATTGGAACGGCGATGGTGTGCTGGACGCGGTGGCACTGCTGCGCTCGACCGCACCCGATGCGCCGTCGGTCGGTGCCATCTACTTTTATGATGGTCGTGGCGACGTGAAAAGATTATCGGACTTGCCCGGGTGGCTTCCTTCTCACAAGGACTGCACCTGGCAGCCGCGGCTGCAGCAGGTGGGCGCAAATACGGCCGCCATTGACCTGCATCTGAGCTGCGCGATGCCCATGCCATCGCGCTCGGCAACTCGCTATTTGGCCCTGGTAGCACCCACGCGCAGCGAGCCACTACTGGCCACGTGGCGATTGGCTGAATCTGCACCCGATGAGAGGTTCGACGTTACCCTAAGCGGCGCTGATCGCGACGGAGACGGCAAAGACGACGCTACATTGAAGGTGTCTTTGATGCACGTGCCAACCAAACACGAGGTATTCAGCGAGTTCGCTTGGCTGGACCGCACCGCTGGTATCTCGCGCGAACCCGGACACTTTGCGAGTTCGCTTGGCTCGACACTGGCTAGCATTGAAAAGCAGGCCCAGAACCGCAAGAGTGCAGCAGAAGCATTGGAGCGATCAGCTGCAGTGTGGAGGCTACTCGCCAGCGCCTGCGCTGAATCAGCCACTGCACGGCTCTTTCGCGCAGACGGAGCCGCCATGGCCTGCGAGAGCCTTGCGCCCGTGGTCGAGCGCTTGATTGGAGCTGAAGTACGTGCGGCGCTGAGTCAAAACGACGTGTTGCGAACGGCTTTTGCCATTACCCGGTCCGAGTTCTTGTTCGGCGTCCGGCCGTCGGCTGCTAATTTAGCCAATTGGTTAAAGGCGCTGCGCAAATCCATGGCACTCGTCGAGTCTATCGAGATAGTAACGAGCGAAACCAGGCCAGTCCTCCCGCGCTCGAACGTCCATTTCAGCCCGCTTCACTATGATATGGACGGCACGCTCCTTGTGCAGACACCCCACGGCGTGGTGCATGCACAACCGAATGGTCAGGAAGCCAGCCAGGATGACGCCTCAGCTGCGCTCGCGACCTGGCCACTCGCTGTGAGTTCACCCGGACGCTCACTCGAAAGCGTCCTGGCGGCCTGCGACCGGTCTGAGTTGCTGGTTCTCTATAAAGGCGCGGACGGGCGGCTCCTGCAGCCAATTCCGACTCAGTTTCTCGCTCCGCGGCCCGGGGTCTGCGCGGGGGCAGCCTCGGTTAATTGGCGAGTAAGTCCCATTTCGCTGACTGATGAAGATCCACTACCGGTGGCGCTGGTCGAGGGTGCTTGTATTGCCAGCAGCAGCGCCGAGTCATGCCTAAAGCCCACTGCACTTGGCAAAGTCGTGGTTGGTTCCCCCCGATCGCCGGACGGGCGCCGTCTAGTCGCGGCAACCGGCGTTGGCCTCGTTTCAATGGGTGGCCCCAAGCCCGAACTGTGGGCAGGCGATAGCCTCGGCAACCCGGTCACCCTAAGCGATTGCGTGATCGACAATTCTGGCGATCACATCGCATGCATTCGAGCCACAAAGCTCGTTCTGCTCTCGAAAGCCCCAGTGACGGCGCATCCTGAGCCTTAGTAGCGCGAGAGACCCGCTGCCGTTACGGAGCCTTGGTGCGCTCGATATAGGCGCGCGTTCGCGTGTCGACCCGAATCCAATCGCCCTCACTGATGAACAAAGGCACGGCCACATTGCCGCCCGTAGATACTTTCGAGGGCTTGGTGACGTTGGTCGCTGTATCACCGCGGACGCCGGGTTCAGTCTCGATGACTTGCACCACTACGTGGGGAGGCAGCGTAATGCTCACCGGGTTGCTCCGGTACGTCGTTATGATGACATCGAGACCATCCGAAAGGAAGTCAGCGTCCTCACCGACGATTTCCTTGTGAACCGAGATCTGTTCGCCAGATGTCGAGTTCATGAAGCAGTAGTTATCGCCCTCTACATAGATGAACTGCAGCGGGCGGTCCTCGACGTCGGCTGGCTCGAACTTCTCGCCAGAGCGGATGTTGCGCTCAATAGTGCCACCGGTGAGCAGGTTCTTCATTTTCGTGCGTGTAAATGCCTGCCCCTTGCCGGGTTTGACGAATTGGAACTCCGTCACGATGACGGGCTGTCCTTCGAACATGAGTTTCAGGCCTTTACGAATGTCACTGGTATCCATGACGCTCCACTTAAACGGATGATGCTGCTCGACAGCAGGTTCTATAGGCCCCGGCTGTAGCCGCCAATCCAAGCAACGGCAAGGAAGATTCGCGCACATCGGCCGCGCGACCCAGTCGTTTCGAGACTTGCCGGGCCAGCAACCGCCTTGCCACACGATTCACCGGGCGCGGGCTCGCGCGGGCATGAGCCAAAGAGAAGACGAGTGCAGTCTCATGGGATCAGTACCCATGTCGTGGTAGCCCTCGCGTGCGGTCCCTGCCCGCGTTGCCCGCCATGGACGAATACGATCTCGAAGAAATCAAACGTGAAATCGTGGAGAGCCGATCACTTACGATCAAGACCAATAACCTGGTCAATGCGCTCTCTGCGGACGTCAAGAGTATCGCCCGCCGCCAGCAGGGATATGAGCGCCGATTCTTCGTGAACAGCGCCACCGCTTACGTGGTCACGGTGGCCGTGCTGTTCGTCGCTTTAAAATTCGCGTGGGACGCCAAACTCGAGAGCGTGCGCGCTGAGGGCAAAGAGAACAGAGATCGGGTCGAGCAGCTCGAAAAGGAGCAGAAGATTTTGCTCGGGCGCGAGGAAGCCACGACCAAGGGGGCACGGGCTGCCGCCGAGTTCTATGACTTGATCACACAGAGCAAGCGCCGCCAGATTCTGGAGAAGTATCCTGAAGTCTCCAAGCTTCCGCTGACGAAGACCGAACGCGCCGTTTTCGACGCAGCCGTTGACCGCGCCCGCGACGAGTTGTCGTTGATGGCCTATCAAACTGGGCTTGACCACGCACACATGCAGCGCTGGCAAGAGGCTCAGAACAGCTATGAAGAATCGCTTCGGTACAAGCCCAATTCTACTCACGCGCCCCAAGTCATCTACAATTTGTCGATCGCCCTGCGTGCCCTTGGTAAGCAACGCGTAGCCATCCCGCAGCTACAGCAG
>CAZCNI010000207.1:0-4572 GCA_964499765.1 uncultured Polyangiaceae bacterium | reverse complement strand
GCCGCGTGGCAGAGCTTAAGAAGAAGCTTGCAACGCTTGCCCCAAGCCGTGATGTCACCCATCTGCTTTCGTTGGCTGACTACCTCGTCAAGAAGAGCGTCTGGCTGCTTGGTGGCGACGGTTGGGCTTACGATATCGGCTATGGCGGTCTCGATCACGTGCTTGCCTCCGACCGCGACGTGAATATCCTCGTGCTCGACACCGAGGTGTACTCAAACACGGGTGGCCAAGCATCCAAGGCAACGCCCATTGGCGCGTCTGCCAAGTTCGCAATGGCCGGCAAGGCCACCGCGAAGAAAGATCTTGGCATGCTCGCAATGGCCTATGGTCACGTTTATGTGGCAAGTGTTGCCCTTGGTGCGAAAGACCAGCAGACGATCAAGGCCTTCGCCGAAGCCGATGCGCATCCGGGACCGTCGCTCATCATTGCCTACTCACATTGCATTGCCCATGGGTTCGAGCTTTCCCAGGGTTGCAATCAGCAAAAACTGGCCGTGGACTGTGGAGCTTGGCCGCTCTATCGTTACGACCCGAAGCGCATTCCGGCGGGCGAACCACCGCTGGTTCTGGATGCTGGCGCGCCCAAGGGCAGCCTGAGGGAGTACATGCTGAACGAGAACCGCTTCCGCATGGTCGAGAAGATGGATCCCAAGCGTTTCGCGTCGCTCATGGAGTTTGCAGAACGAAATGCCCGACGTCGTACCGAGACATACGAACAATTGGCAAAGCTTGTGGTCACCGCCCAGGGCGGTACCCAAGCTGCATCCACCACTTCCACCACGGAGAACGAGTAATGGATCTCTCTACGACGTACCTCGGTCTTAAGCTGAAGCACCCCATCATTATGGGTGCTTCACCCCTGACGCAAGACATCGACAAGGCGAAGCAGGTAGCCGACGCAGGCGCTGCGGCGATCGTGATGCACTCGCTGTTCGAAGAGCAAATTTTGCTTGAGCAATCGGCACAACAAGCGCACGTGGAAGCTCATGAGAATACTCAAGCTGAGGCAACGGACTTCGTTCCCAAGCCGGGTGCCTACTCCGTGGGGCCCGACGAGTATTTGGAGTCGCTGAGTAAGCTAAAGGCTGCCGTTGGCATTCCTGTCATTGGTTCGCTCAATGGTGTCACCAACTCCGGTTGGCTCGACTATGCGAAGCGCATTCAGCAAGCGGGCGCAGACGCTCTCGAGCTGAACGTTTACTCCATACCAACGAATCCGAAGGAAGCTGGCACCACGCTGGAATCGCGAATCATCGAAATGGTGAGGACGATCAAGCACAAGATCACGATTCCGATTTCAGTGAAGCTTTCACCGTTTTACACGTCGCCAGCAAACTTCGTTGCACAATTGGAGCATGTTGGAGCGAACGGCTTCACGATCTTCAATCGCTTCTACCAGCCGGACATTGACGTGGAGAAGCTCGAGGTGAATCATGCGCTGGAGCTATCCACTCCCACGGAGTTGCTTATGCGGCTCCGCTGGCTGGCTGTCTTGAGCCCGACCGTTCGCGCGTCGCTTGCCGTCACTGGCGGTGTTCACTCGGTGGGCGATGTGCTCAAGTCAGTGATGGCCGGCGCGCATGCAGTGCAGGTCGTTAGTGCCATACTCAAGCAAGGGCCCAGCTGGATCAAGCAGACAGTGGCTGAGCTAGAGCAGTGGCTGGTCACACACGAGTATGAATCTCTGAACCAGGCTCTTGGCAGTATGAATCTGTCACGGTGCCCCGAGCCCGCGGCCTACGAACGTGCCAATTACATGCGCGTGCTTAGTGGTTTCAGTCGCTCGAATCTCAAGTGGTAACTAGTTGGCAGTTGAGGCAACTCGACTCAATCCAAAAAACCCGCTCGAACTCGAGTTCTGGCGGGTTTTGGTATTTGTTGGTCTATGTCTGGGCGGCACTCTCACGACATGCCGCCCAGTTCGCGCGTCAGCCTAAGGACAGAATAGTATCGTCGCTCAGGACTGTTGCGGTTTTTGCCGCAGAAAGCTGGGTACGACGCGCAGCAGCACCGCGGGAAGGAAGGCAACCGTTGCAAGGCTGCTAGTGACCATCGTCAAGGCTACTAGCACACCGAGTAACACGTGCACTTTGAAGAGCGATAACGTCAAGCAGAGATAACCGCCTGCAACGGCGCTTGCGACATACGCAATGGCTTTACCGGAAGTGGTGAGAGCCGTTGCCGTGGCCTCTCGAATGTCGCCGACCCGCTGGAATTCCTCGCGCACGCGAAAGATAAAATAGACGGCGTAGTCCGCACCAATTCCGATGGCCATGGCCGAGATTGCTGCGGTTCCCATTGACAACATTATGCCCGTCATGCCCATGAGACCAAGGTTGACGAGTGCCGCCGTGGCCAGCGGTAGCAGAACCAAAAAACCTCCTGTGATTGACCGCAGAAGGAATGATGTAATTACCAGAACCAACAGCGATATTTGAATTAGATTGACGGTCTTACCGTGCACCATTGTCTCGTTGAGGGCGATGGCATTGGTGACTCCACCGCCAACCCGCACGCTCAATGGCATTCCTTTGAATAGCCGGTCCGCTTCCGCCTGCGTAGCAGTAGTCATTGCCTTCATTTGGCGAGCATTGTCGGTCTTGATATAGGCGACAATGACGGCGTCTTGATAGTTGCGATCCACCATTCGGCTCAGATCTTCTTCATCTCCGCTCATCGTGTAGAGCAGCAGATATTGGGCTACGCCTTCGACCGTGTCGGGCAGCTTGCCGCTGTTGTCGCCATCGATGGCGCGGCTCATTTGTTTGAGCACATCGACGATCGACACTACTTTGCCGATTGGAAGTGGCTGGTGAGCGATGAAGGTTGATAGAGCGTCCATCCGCTTAAGGACCTCAGGGTCCTTAATTGCATCTGGTGCCTTGCCCTCAACGAGCACTTGAATGACTCGCGTCCCTGTCAAGCGCGAGTCTGCCATGCGAAAGCCATGTACTGGCGCGTTGCCCTCGAAGAATTGGGCCGCCAAATTGTTGCCAACCTCGAGGCGTGTGAGTCCGAATCCCGCAACGACGATGACACCTATGAACACCCAGAGTATGGGCGCTTCTTTCTTCTTGCGAATGATGTCTGCGAGTTTCTCCAGCAGCGGATCAAAATACTCTTTCTTCTGCTCGCGTTGGGTCTGACGTGCCGAAGGTGGTGCCAGCAACACGCGCACGGCAGGGATAAACGTCATCTCGACAGTCAGGGCTGCGAGTATGCCGAAGGCAGTGCAAAGTCCGAAATTCTTGATGGTCGGCAAACCAAAAGCGACGAGCGAGCCGAAACTGAGTGATGCAATCAACCCAGCGGTCAGCATTACTACGCCTACTTTGGTAGTGGCTTCTATGACTGCTTGCCGATTGTGCTCTATGGGCGACACGTCGGGTTGAGCCGCGCGTAGCCGGTTGAATTCCTCATAATAGCGTTTGAGGATCTGTACCGAGTGCCCTGCTCCAATCGCCAGCAGCAGAATCGGGGTCATGATGTTCCATGGGTCCATCGGCGCTCGAATGAGTCCCATCAGGCCAAGCGCCCACACCACGCCCATAATGGCGGTCACGAGCGGAATGAACATGCCTTGGAGTGTTCGGAACGCGCGGTAATGCAGATAGCCGATCATTGAAAGTGCGAGGATGAACAACGCTGCCACTCGCCGCGTATAGACCAAAAGCCAGTGCATTACCGTTGTTGCCCCGGCTGGAAGGATCTCAAGATCGGGTGTGCGTTCAGGGCCGACAATCGCCTCGAATCGATCGTAGAGATGCTGGGCTCCGCCCGCTTTCTCGAAGTCTTCGAAATCAACCAACACCGATGTTGCCCGTCCGTCATCGCTTACCAACAGACTCGTCGTAAAGGAGTTGGCCTTGACCCGTGCGCGGAAATTGGCCATTTCCTCCTCTGTCTGTGGCACTTTTTCGGCGAGTTGAGCAATCTCCAACGAATCGTTAGAGCTGCGAATATCCTTGATTCTAGGCGACATCAGAGAGATCACGCTACCCGGTTTGGCTCCAGGTATGCGTTCGAGCTCCTCGGTCACCTGCTTAACTTTGCCAAGAATGCTCGGTGTGTAAACAGTGCCGGACTTTGGATAGAACCCGACGACAGTCATGTACTTGCCGCCGAACAGCTTCTCGATTCGCTGCCCAACAATGACGAGCGGGTGACCCGGTGGAATCTGAGCATCGACGTCTAGCAGCACTCTGAGCCGGCCTATGAAAAGCCCCAGTACCAACGTGATGCCCAAGACCACCGCTATTACAGTTTTTGGCCGGGTTACGATCCCGGTAACGTAACGGCGCAGCATGTGCGCGCGACCATGCCACGACGTGCTTTTCGCGGCAAGCGGTCGAACGTAACCTGACCCGGTCTGTGGCTTACATCCTGAACATTTGCTTTGCCGGTATTGTTGCAGCAATGGTGAGCTTCGCGGCGCGTCGCTTCGCGTTTACGCCTACGCCCTCGTTTACGCCGACTCCGGGTTCTGCTTCATAAAGGAGAGTATGCTGACCGGGCCGTTTCCTGATCTTCCGTCTTGCGCGAGCTGTGATAGGAGAGTGTGCAAGGGACGTG
>CAZCNI010000206.1:0-4577 GCA_964499765.1 uncultured Polyangiaceae bacterium | reverse complement strand
ACTGACGCGAAGCGTCACATTGCTGCCCTGCGTCAGTTCGTGACGTTTTCAGAAAGTTCCCCACTTGCCTTGGCGATTGGCAAATGCCGGTCCCATACGTTGCGAGCGCACCTTTGTTTATGCGCAGATACTGGAGCGGTTGTGATGTGGCGACGCTATTCCGAACCTGCAATCGGCCTATCGGAGGACTTGGACGTCCCAGTGGCGCTGGGTATTGCACTACTACACTTGGGGGCGGTGGCAGCGCTCTTTCAGTTTTCGTGGTTTGCGTTCGGATTGTTCGTTGCGCTGCATTGGCTTACCTCCAGCATTGGGGTGTCGCTCGCTTTTCACCGGATGTTGTCTCACCGTAGCTTTCGGCCCGTTCGGTGGTTGAAACTGCTGCTCGTGGGTATTGGCTGTTTGGCGCTTCAAGGGCGGCCGTTCTATTGGGCATCAGTTCATCGACTGCACCACGTCGATCCGGATGGTCCGAACGATCCACATACGCCGCGTCACGGTTTAGGGTGGGCGCACTACGGCTGGATGCTCAGGCAAAATACCGGCGGGGACCGGCGCGAAAAGGTCATTCGCGACCTGTACGCCGATCCGGCCTTGGTTTGGCTCAATCGCTTCTGCCCCATTATCCAACTACTAAGTCTCGTCGGCATTTTTGCATTAGGAGTCCTTGCGGCACATTTGGGCGTCACGACAACTGGGCTCTCGTGTCTTCTGTGGGGAGTGGGGATGCGAGCCGTTGTCGCATACCATTCAACATGGCTCGTTAATTCAGCGGCGCATCGCTGGGGTTACTCGAGTTTCGATACGCGCGATGATGCGCGAAACCTGTGGTGGGTCGGATTACTTACGTACGGTGAAGGATGGCACAACAATCATCACGCTCATCCGGGGTCAGCGAGGATTGGCCAACGCTGGTTCGAACTCGACCTGACCTGGATGGCGTTAAGAATTCTCGAGGTGACGCGACTCGTTAGCCATGTGAAGACCACGGTCATGAATACCCCAGCAAGACTTCGCGCTGCGAGGGTGGTACCGGAGGCCTAAGACAAGCACCGAAGGAGCGGCGCTCGGCGGCAAGTCGTTTGTGCCGCACTGGTTAGATGCCAGATCAGGGACGAACGCCACGTTGCGACCGCAGAAACACGGGCCAATGCGTCGACGGAATGAGTGGTGCATTTGGCTCAGCTATCCCGGCAGAGCGCGGCGTCGTAAACGCGCGCTGCATGCCGACGCGGTTCGAGATCGACGAGTTTAGCGAAGAAGATCGCTACGACCGCCACTCGGGCCAGGGTCGAGAGCAGAAACAATGTTTGTAGCGGCCAAGTAAATAGGGTTGGTAAGTGGGGCGCAAGTAAGCCACCGACGAGGCTTGTCACGAGGACAGTGGTTGTCAGCCACAGATTGGCATAAACGAACCCGGGGCGTTCAGGTCCTTTGCGCACCGCCTGCACGAGGTACTTGAAGGCTGCCAGATTTACGCTGGCCCAAGCTATGCCAGAGCCAAAATTGGCGAGCCAGACTTGCCAAGGACGATCAATCCAAAGGTAGGCAACTGGTGAAAGCGCTGCAAGCACTGCCCCGATTTTGAGTATGGGAGTGGCACCGACCTTGTCGGTAAGCGTACCTACGAAGCGGTTGGCAACCAGCGTTCCTGCCAATGAGCTGACTCCTGCCATTGCAAAAGCGAAATAGCCGAAGCCTAAGTCGCGCAGAAACCACACATTGAAGAACGGCCCCGCCAGCAATGCTGCCCCATTGAACAGTGCGATCGTTTTTGCAAAGCGTGCGAGTGCAACCGGCGGGTGGTAAGGCCTGTTTCTCGGCAATTCACATACAATGGGTGGCTCGTATTGCCTGGACAAAAACCCTCCGCTTGCATAACGCGCAGCCGCAGCCACTGCGAACGCAAGGGCATAAAGGGACCAGGACGCAGTCCGGTTGGTAAAGCCCCTTGCCAACCAGCCTGCCACGGCCGTGGTAGAGAGCTGCACGCACGCAAAGATGGCGCTCCTCCATGCCATGTGACGACCGAGGATATCCTCTGGGCACACGTCGGATAACCAACTGATCCAAAGATGCCCCACCGCAGCGTTCGTGGCCCCATAGAGCATGAAAGCCAATACGTAGAGCGGTGCGGCCCACCCCACCGGGGCCCACCCCGTGAGCACAACGAGCAGCAACATCGTGGCCTGGGCTCTCACTGCGCTCACCACCCAAGGCTTGCGAGCTGGTCCGATCAAGCCTTGCCGCAACGCGAGTTGGGCAAGCGCACCGAGCCAGGTCGGAAGTGTGCCCAGCAAAGCGATCAGGACGCAAGGCACACCCAGCGCAACCGCAGCTGCAACTCCAAAGGTCTCGACGATGCCAACCATCATGGTCGCAAACGCTCCATCCCAAACGGATAAGATCAGGGCGGTGCGCGTTCGCTTGTCGCAGGCGTCGAGGCCACCCAATTCTATTCTCAGCTGAGATACATCGGACATCGTGCGCTAGCAGCTACTCAGGGCATGCCTGTACATCCATATCGCCGACGCATATGCCAGCGAATTCTGCACTTCGGTAAAACGCGGAGTCCTGGCATTTTGGGCGGTACTCGCCCTTAAACGGTCACACGTTGCCCAGTCTAAAGGCCACGCGCAGTTGTTCGCCAAGCAGCACGCAAGTGACCACCGTTCGATACATTCAGACAGATCGTCCGCACCCAGCGTGTGCGACCTCGCAGCGTGGCCACCCGACTCGCGAAATCGGAATCCGCTTGCCGGCATTCACCCACGGGTTGAATTCTGTCATGCCGGCTCCATCTGCGCGGGGTTGCTGATAGGAATGCTAATATCGGGAAAATCCGTCGGTAAGGGTGGCGTGGACCACTCGAACGGCCCGACAGAGAAAGACCCCCGTCTGCGGCTAACTTGGCTGATAACGTGTAGGTGGTGTCTGGTTTGAGGCCAACGATCGGCTCGTGGAATGCCGTTGCGGAACTTCTTCCGGCAGTTGCCGTAACATCCAGTATCCGCGCTAGATAGGTCAATTGGCCGCAACTTTGCGACTTCGGTTGGGCACAGGTGAATTCATGGCGATTTTGAATCATGCGCGTACAGGTTGGCTTTTGGTTTTGACGGCACTCGGTGCGCTCGGTTGCTCGGGTTCGAGCAGCGGCAGCAATACCGGTGTTGGAGGCGCCTCGAGCTCCGGCGGGGTCACAGGCGTGGGCGGCACTGCAACCAACGGTGGCGCTGCCGGCGCAAAGAATAGCGCGGGCGGCATCGGTGGCGCTGTCGGCCTTGCCGGCGCCACATCGAGCGGTGGACGGGGCGGAGGTGGCGGGTCGTCGTGCGTTCCTGCCATCCCGTCGCTTACCTGGACGAGTCCTTATGCGGGCTTTTCGCGCGGAATCCCCAGTGATCCAAGCTTTTTCCCGATTAGCGTCTGGTTACAAGGCTCGTGGCACGCCAGTGAAATGGCCGACCTCGGCATCAATGTTTATGTGGGAAACAACGCGGACACCGATTCGCTGGCGGCGAGCGACCTCGCGACGCTGGCGAGCCACGACATTTACGCCATCGTGGGGCAGGATTCGGTTGGGCTTGCGAACATCGACGATCCCACCATCGTCGGCTGGTGGATGACACCGGATGAGCCGGACAACGCTCAGCCGTCGGGCTCGGGTTACGGCCCGCCGATTGCGCCGTCAACGTTAGTCGCCCAATATAACGCATACAAGGCAGCTGACTCGACGCGACCCATTTACCTGGGCCTCGGCCAAGGTGTTGCATACGACGGTTGGGAGGGTCGCGGCAGCAACGCTCCAGCTGAGTCCGGCTATCCTGCTGCTGGCGACATCGTCGACTTCGACATCTATCCGTACAACAACTGCGCGGGCGATGCGAATGAGCAAGTAACTTGTGGGCAATTCTGGCTCAATGCAATCGGAATTGATCGGCTTCGTAGTTGGTCCACGCGCGGCCAAGCGCTCTGGACGGATATCGAAACGACAAACATCGCGGTGAATTCTTCCAGCGGCCCGACGCCACAACAGACGAAATCGGAAGTATGGCTGGCGTTGATTCACGGCGCTAACGGCATCACCTACTTCGTCGACACGTGGAACCCGAGCTTTCGCGAGGACGGTATCTTCGCCGACACGACCATGGTGGCTGCGGTAACCACACTCAATCGGCAAATTAAATCGCTCGCACCCGAGCTCAACAGTGCGACTATCCCCAATGTCGTCAGTGTTGCACCCGCGAGCAGCGCAACCCCGATCGACATCATGGTGAAGGCGAACGGAACGAAACTGTACGTGTTTGCAGCCATCGCCCGAGCCGGCACCGCGAGCGCCGATTTTGCGATCGCGGGCATGACCGCCAACGGTACCGCTGTTGTCAATGGCGAAAGCCGTACCTTGCCAGTGACCGCGGGCAGGTTCGGCGATACTTTCGCCGCTAATGACGTTCACATCTATGAGGTCGATCTAGCAGCGGCTAGTTGCCCATGATGGCCGCAGGCGCGACGCTACGAACCGCGACTGATCTTGTGTGACCCCTTCCCCGCAGTAGGGGGCGAATGGTTGGAATTAC
>CAZCNI010000205.1:0-4587 GCA_964499765.1 uncultured Polyangiaceae bacterium | reverse complement strand
CGTTGATTCGATTGTTGCGCTATCACTCGAAATTGTGGGACTCGAGTCGTCGCTCG
The DNA here is from genome assembly GCA_964499765.1 of uncultured Polyangiaceae bacterium. Classification (GTDB taxonomy): domain Bacteria; phylum Myxococcota_A; class Polyangia; order Polyangiales; family Polyangiaceae; genus FEN-1139. The sequence goes on along the minus strand of CAZCNI010000205.1, from coordinate 4,531 downwards.
GGTAGTCGAACTTGTTTCAACGTTCGCTACTACACTCGGGACTCGTCGTTGCGCTCGCGGCGCTACTGCCAACGGCGCTGTGCGCCTGCGGGAGCGAATCCCGCAGGCCACCCGAGGCGCCGCGTGTGGACCTCTCGCGACCGGTGGCTCTGATACCCTCGGACGTCGACCTGGTGCTACGGCTGGACGTGCGCCGCTTCCGGGAGACCATGGCGCCCGAGCCCCTGCAAACGCTGGCGAACATCTGGCAGGGGTTTTTGCTCGATGCCAGCGGTAGTGCACCGAGCCGCGCATGGATTAGCCCAACATTGGCAGTCACCGACACGCTTTGGCTTGGCTGTCGGCTGGGACCTCTGGGGTGCAAAGATTATGTAATCGTGTTGCGCGGGAACTTCTCGGCAACTCACGAAAAGTACGGCTTTGGGCAGGACAAGAATCAGCGTGAACTCGGTGGCGGTTGGGTCAGCTATGACGGCAACACGCAGGAGCGGGCGGAGATTGCGCGTGTGTACTTCAAACCTCCCGAACTCGCTGTCTTGGTGTCAGCGGCTGAGATGGACAGCGCCGAGCTGAGCGTCGAGCAATCAGTGCGTGGCACTGAGCTGATGCCGCGGGAATCAGGGTTGGTATCCGTGCTCGTGCACTCGCACGCTCTGGCGGATGCGCTGCGGGCGCGCTCACCCAAAGCAGCCAAGTGGCTCGATTCATCCGAGCAAGTCGAGATCCGGATCGAGCCGCAGACCACGCAGACCACGCTGACATTTGCCGTAACCTTCAGCGACTCGCCGAGCGCGGAACTTGCAACAAAGGCCCTGAAGTTGCTCACCGGTACACTCAGCCAGTTCGAACGGCGAATTCGGGCGGAGGACATCACGGTGCAACAGCTCAATGCCGACGTAGTCCTACGGGTACAACTAGGCGGCGCCCGTAGTTCCGTCAACGTTCGGGGTCCCGAACGCTGACGCCGATGAGCTCCGGTGCTCAAATCCCCAAGGATCTCCGTTCCCAAACGGACTGGCTTGACGCAAAGTTGACCTAATTTTGCCAGGGCTGGCAGACTTCCGCGATGGAACACAGCTGCGAAGTTTGTGATAATTTTCGACCGCGAGCCGAGTTTGGAAGTCAATATCGGGTGGTGGAAGTCAGCTTCGACGTGCGCCCGGTGCACCTGTGTGTCGGGCATGCGCGGATTGCCGAGAACTCGGAGGTGACCTCATTCGCGGAGCTGCGTCAGCTCTATGGATCCGGGCGGCGCTCGTTCGTGCCACGCCGACAACCAGGTTCGTTGGTGGGCAATGGCAAGACGCGCAGCCAGGGTCGCCGCGCCACTGACCGTCACTGACTCGCGCGACCGCGGAGCCGCGGTTCGGCCACTAGGCGTGCTACGGAAAGGGCCTCGTGTCCCCCTGTTCTAGGCGCAGGGTGCCTCGAAGTCGGCCTTGTAACGTCGTTATGATTCGGTAACCACTTCAATAAAGGCGGGGAGTCGGGGCCGCATCCATTTGCAATTTGACGAAATTGGGCCAGTGGGGTAACTCCGCCGACCTATCGGCACGACTGAAGGCAACTTGCTCATGCAAAGGAAGCTGAGCAGTGACAGCTAGAAGTCTGGCCGAACTCTGTAGGAAGGACGGATAGAAATACGATCCATGACTGATACCCAACAAAACACTCCCGCGCCCGGCATCGACAGTTTTGCCGCAATGTTCGAATCGTCAGAGGTCACGGCTGCTAATGCTGATCTCGGAGGCGAGGGGCAAATCGTCGCCGGCTATGTCGTGCAAGTGACTCGTGACACCGTTGTTGTCGACATCGGCGGCAAGAGCGAGGGTGTAATCAACGTAGATGAATTCCGCACAGCGGATGGAACCGTAGCGATTAAGGCGGGTGACCGCGTCGACGTCTTCATTGAAAGTCGCGAAAGCGATGATGGCCTCATTTCTCTTTCCAAAGAGAAGGCCGACAAGATGAAGGTGTGGGACGAGATTTCTAGTGCCTGCGAGCGCGACGAGATCATCGAGGGAACCATCAGTCAAAGGGTAAAGGGCGGACTATCCGTGACCATTCGGGGCGGCGTGAAAGCGTTCCTCCCCGGGTCGCAAGTGGATCTTCGACCCATCCGGAACCTAGATAAGCTCATTGGGCAGACCTACGAGTTCAAGGTCATCAAGTTCAACAAGAAGCGCGGTAACATCGTGCTGTCGCGTCGAGTTCTACTGGAGCGCGAGCGCGACGAGATGAAGGCCAAAACCCTGCAGAATCTCGAAGAGGGTATGGTCTTGGTGGGCACCATCAAGAACCTCACCGAGTACGGCGCCTTCGTTGATCTTGGCGGCATTGACGGCCTGCTGCACATTACGGACATGTCATGGGGTCGCGTCAACCACCCGAGTGAAGTCTTCTCGGTGGGCGACGAAGTCACCGTCAAGGTTCTCAAGTACAATCCGGAAACCGAGCGCGTCAGCCTAGGTCTCAAGCAGACCCAGGAAGATCCGTAGAGTCATGCGGAAGAAGCCTACCCGATTGGCAAGCGCGTTCACGGTAAGGTGATGAGCCTGACCGATTACGGCGCGTTCGTTGAGCTCGAGCCAGGCGTCGAGGGTCTCATCCACGTCAGTGAGATGAGCTGGACCAAGAAGATCAAGCACCCGTCCAAGATGATGAACGTCGGGGACGACATCGAATGCCAGGTGCTCGAAGTTGATTCGCACTCCAAGCGCATCAGCCTTGGCCTGAAGCAACTCGAGCCTGATCCCTGGACCATCTTCACCGACAAGTACAAGCCAGGCGATCGAATCACCGGCAAGGTGCGCTCGATTACCGATTACGGCGTGTTCGTCGGGATCGAAGAAGGCGTCGACGGCATGGTCCACAAGACCGACCTTTCGTGGACGGTCAAGATCAACAACCCAGGCGACCTCTATAATAAGGGCGACGACGTCGAAGCCATCATCCTGTCGATCAACCACGACGAGAAGAAGGTTTCTCTCGGCGTCAAGCAGCTCTGGGATGACCCATGGCAGATCGTTACCGAGAACTATCGGCCAGGTACCGTGGTGGACGGCACCAAGATCCTCAGCCTGACTGATTTCGGTGCGTTCGTGCGGGTTGCCGAGGGTATTGAAGCCCTGATTCCGCAGAGCGAATTCCAGCAAGGAGCCGAACTGCACGTGGGCGATCTGGTAAAGGCGGAAATCATGAATCTCGACGGCGTAGACCGGCGGATCACGATGTCGCTTCGCAACGTTGGCGGCAGCGCGCTGGCTGAGCAGGTGCAGGCCCTCAATCGCGAGAAGCAAGCGGGCCGTCCGGCAACCCTTGGTGATCTGTTGCGCGAAAAGCTTGGCGACAAGCTCTCGAGCATCGTGCCAGGGCCCGAGGACAAGTCTGAGTAACAGCTGATTCGGCTGCGAATACAACTCAGAAAGGCGAGGCCACCAGCCTCGCCTTTCTGGTTTAATCGGCTGTTGGTGAGACCTCATGGTGTCCGGACGAAATGTGGTGCTAGCGTCGGCATGACATGTCCGACGTTATTTGGGCGCCCTGGCGAATGGAATTCATCCTGGGGCAAAAGCCGCCCGAGTGTGTTCTTTGTGGCTACGTAGACGTTGCTCCTGCACCCGGAACGTTGGTGCTTGCCCAAGGACCGTTGGCTTACGTAGTCCTCAACAAGTTCCCATACACCGCCGGACATATCATGGTGGTGCCGCGCCGCCATGTCTGCAATCCAGAGGCGCTCCAAGTACAGGAGAGCAACGCACTCTGGCAGATGGTGCACGCGTCGATTGCGCCGCTGCGAGCAGCGACCCAATGCCCCGGAATGAACATTGGCATCAACGTGGGCCAAGTGGCGGGAGCAGGCATCCACGAGCACATCCACGTGCACTTGGTGCCGCGCTGGGGCGGTGACAACAACTTCATGCCGGCGCTTGCGGACACCCGGGTGATGCCGGAATATCTCGACGACAGTTGGCAGCGCTTAGCGCCTGCCTTTGCCGAGTTTCGCAAGGAGTTTGCCCAGTGACCGGTGAGCCTTTGGCGCAATCGAACAAAGACGGTTCAATGAATGAACCTGGTACGGTTTGGACCCGCCGCCACGTGATCTTTCTTTCGATCACGGGCGCGGCTGCGGCATTGGTTATCTACATCGCGCACGAGATTCTATTGCCGTTCATTCTGGCGCTGGTCATTGCCTACGTGTTGACGCCTGCAGTAGCGGCCTGCGAGAGGCACCTCCGGTTGCCGCGCTCGGTCTCGATTCTGCTTGTCTACGCCGTGGTACTCGGTAGCCTCTACGCCGGAATTGCCACTACCGCTCCCCGATTGTATCGCGAAACAGTCGGCCTTTTTCGGGACATACCAGCCCAACTCAAACGCGCCTCCGAGACAACCGGGCCGCAAATCGACGCCTGGATCGATCGCACGTTTCCTCTCGCAGCTTCAGAGTTGCCGCCACCAGAGGGAAAGAAGCCCGTTCCCGCGCTGGAGATTCGACAAGATGTACACGGTAATTACGCGGTGGAAATTGGTT
>CAZCNI010000204.1:0-4603 GCA_964499765.1 uncultured Polyangiaceae bacterium | reverse complement strand
GCACGCATGGCAGCGTAGTCGCCCACCTGAGCCAAGACTTCACGCAGCTTGTAGTGTAGCTCTAGCTTCGTTGGCTCAAGCTCCAACGCAAAGCGCAGCGGCTCAACGGCCCTCTCGGGCTGGTTGCTGCGCATATAGGCATCCGCATCCTGCAGCGCCTGGTCCGAGTACCCAGCGGAATCAAAGTCCGCATTGTCAACGTCCTCGTATTCGACCTCAACCGGTTCAGCATCTTCGGCGGTGGAACTTGCCGAGCGCTGATTGTCCATCTCATCAACGACGTCGTCATCAGGTAGTTCGAAAACACCTTCATCGGCGGCAGTCCCCGCCGCAGGTGGTGGGGGTGTCTGCGGCTGCTGCAGAAGCAATCGCATGGCCCGAACTTGATCATCCTGCGGCGCCACTTGAACGAGGTAATCAACCAGCTGCACGAAAAGCAGTTGGTCACCCTTCTCACGCGCAATTAGCGCCATCTGCTTGTAGACTTCAACCGCTTTCTCTGGCTGCTCAATGAGAGAAAACGCCTGCGCCAACATCCCGAGAACAGTGAGGTCCTTCGGGTCTGCCTGAAAGCAGATCTGCAATTTAGTCAGTGCCTGCAGGCCGTCGGCGCGGTTGCCGCGACGCAACAGAATTTCCGCGGCGTTTCTCGCGAGCGCTGGATCATTCTCAAAGTGCAATGCACGGTCGATGACCTTGAGCGCGTCGTCGTCACGCCCGAGTCGCAGCAGGACTTCGACGGCTTCCGAGAACGCCTGTCGCGCAGAAGCGTAGTCCTCAATTTGGCAGAAGGCTTCACCCAGACGGACATGCGAAAGCGGATTCGAACGGTCGAGTTCGACCATCTCACGGAACGCGTCAATCGCTTCCCGTTTCTTTCCGGCACGCATCAAGCGCAAGGCAACTTCGTCAAATGCCTGAATGGCATCACTCTTGAGGCCAAGCTGAGTATAAATTTTTGCTAGCCGTGGAGTGATGTGAGCAAACTGATCGGCAAGCTCCGGCGCTCGCTTCTGTATGTGTTCGCGAATCTGCTTGTAAACGGCAAGTGCCTTGACTGCAAAACCTTGTGCTTCGTACAGCTTGGCGACGCGATCATAGGACTGCATGGCGCCGGCGGACTGCTGCATGCGGACCTGCAGATCCCCCAACTTGAGCAGGGTACGAGCATCGTTGGGGTCATCCTGAACGAGGCGTTGATACTCTTCCAGCGCTCGATCGAATCGCTTCTTTTCGATCAGCTTCTGCGCAGCCTGGAGGGATTTTTCACGATCGAGTGCCACGGTAAATTTGCTTCGAAACGGACAGTAGCCGAATTCAGCGCAGACGCACGGAACATCGCGCGGAGGCGCGCAGCAGTCGCGAGCGGGATGGGAGTCTCACACGCGACGCGGCACATACGTATGATAATCGCAAATTGGACTTTCGGCGCTCCTCGACTTGCATTTGTGTCGCTGAGCGCGTTTTTTATCGTGACCCTGATTAACCGGCCGCGACAAGCGCGGTGTAAGGCTCACCGGCAACCCGCTGTAGTCACCACACGACTGACCCAAGTTAGCGTCGCATGCGGATGGAATGCTCGAATCGCGCAGGAATAGCACGGCGCAGCACCGGAAGGGTGTCTGGGCAAAGTGCGATCGCACCCACACCCAGGGCGAATACCGCGTGCTCGTGTTGGACAAGAGAAGCCGAGACTGCGCCGGGCCAAAGAGTGGACACATGTGCCAGTAAGTCAGCCTGTCTAGTCCATAGTGGAAGACGATTTGGCTGACCCTGCGACGTGCTTGCCAAACTTTGGTGACAGGCCCATGGTTTGAAGCAATGTCAGACAATGAGTGTAAGGAGAAGATGGTAGCCCCTTTCATCCCAGGTGGTGCGTTCGGCCTAGACAATCGAGTTTACGAGTCATTGCTGCAAGACGCGCTCAGTAGTGGGGGCGATTACGCGGATTTATTCTTCGAATATGTTACTTCAGGCAGTATATCCTTTGAGGAAGGGATTACCCGATCCGCGTCAAAGGGAGTGTCAATGGGGCTCGGTGTTCGAGTTTGCCGGGGCGATTCCACCGGCTACGCGCATACCGAGGATCTCAGTGCGGAAGCCATGCGCAGGGCCGCACGCACTGCCGCCAAGATTGCGCAAACCGGACCATCCCATCCTCGCATTGACTTTCATTCGGTGACGACACCTCGCCGTTATGATCTGGACCGAGTCTCGCTCGACGAAAGGGGAATGGAAAAGCGCGCTTTGCTGGAGCGTGCAAGTAAGGCTGCACTTGCGCTTGACCCACGCATATCCAAAACCGAAGCCAGCTTTGCCGAAGAACTTCGAGAAGTGCTGGTGGTAACTAGCGATGGCCGACTCGTAGTCGACAGCCGGCCACTACTTCGATTTGGGATTCGAGTTGTTGCCGAACACCAGGGCCGCCGCGAATCAGGCCACAGTGGGGGTGGCGGCCGCGTTTCCATGGGGTACTTCCTTTCGAAGTCACCTGAATGGCATGCGGAACACGCGGTAAAACAGGCACTTAGCTTGTTGGATGCCCGCAGTGCACCTGCAGGTCAGTTCGAGGTCGTGCTTGCACCGGGTGACAGCGGCATTCTACTACACGAAGCGGTCGGGCATGGTCTTGAGGCCGACTTCAATCGTAAGAGGACCAGCAACTACACGGATCAGATCGGACAGGTCGTGGCCAGCCCTCTATGCACCGTGGTTGACGATGCATCCCTGCTTCAGGGCCGGGGTTCCATCAATGTGGATGATGAAGGACAGGTTCCCAACAAGACAGTCCTGATCGAGAACGTCATATTGCAGAACTACTTGCATGATCGGCTCTCGTCGCGTCATTTCAAGGTCGCTCCTAGTGGTAACGGACGCAGAGAGAACTTCACCTGCCACCCAATGCCAAGAATGACCAATACCCTGCTGCTGGCTGGCCCTCACGATCCAGAGGAGATTCTGCACTCAGTCAAGCGGGGGATCTACGCAAAGACATTCGGCGGAGGCCAGGTAGACATCTCTAACGGGGATTTTGTTTTTAGCCTCACTGAAAGTTACCTAATCGAGGACGGTCGATTAACCGCCCCTCTGAAAGGCGTGAATCTTATAGGAAATGGTCCCGAAACATTGCGCAAGGTAACCATGCTCGGTAACGACGTACTGGTTTCCGACGGAATCTGGACCTGTGGTAAAGATGGTCAGAATGTGCCAGTCGGCGTCGGATGCCCAACAACCAAGATCTCACGGATTACAGTCGGTGGAACGCGGATCGATTGAAAAAAGTAAGAAGCGGCCGAAGACCTTTGTTGGGGTTCTTGGGCATGTACAGCACATAGAGCGAGAAGATGGCGCCGCGGCAACGTTGCGGCAGCTTGGTGCTCTCGTCAGAACGCTGGACCTTTGGGACGACCCAGTCAATCTCATCGAAGATGAGGATGACGAGTTAGACATTCGACCACGTGCCTTGATATTCGAGGCGCTGGACCGACCCGATCTCGCGATTGCGGCCCTACGGTCCATACGCAGGGAGCCGTTTTTCGACAATGTTGGCGCGATGATCACGGTCAGCGTCGGACAAATCGCTCGGATTGAACCGTGGAGCGGTTTCGATGACTTCTGTCTGCACCCCTACGTGCCCGAGGAGCTATACGCTCGGATTCGAGCTCTCGAGTGGCGACGCAGTGAGTTTGCCACGGAAGAACGACAGAAAATCGGGGGCATCGTGATCGATAAGGCCGGTCATGAGGTGATGGTCGATGGGAGGCTCGCTCAACTGACGGCCAAGGAGTTTGCCCTCCTTTCGTACCTCTGCGAACGGCGCGGCAAGGTCTTGTCCCGAGAGCACTTGCTCGCGAGGGTCTGGGGTAGCCGCTACGAGGGCGGACCAAGAACCGTGGACATTCATGTGCGCCGGCTGAGAGCCAAGCTGGGGTCCGCACTGCCGCTGGATACGCTCCGTGGTTCGGGTTACAAGCTCCGCGCGCCAGAAAGTGATAGTCGAGCTGGCGACGTGGAGGCTGAAGAAGAATGATCGTCATATCCACCGGTTGCCCCGCCGGAATTGGACCTGAAATCTCCGTTCATGCGGCTGCTCGTGGGTCGAGCGGTTGTGTACTCATCGGTGACTGGCACGTCCTGAATGCGGCCGCTGAGCTCATGCGAGTGCCGCGTAGCCGATTGGTGGAGTTCGATGGCAATACCGTACCGAGATCACGCATTGCCGTGGTGCAGGCCGGGCCGCGACTCACCGCCACTGATTGGCGACCCGGCAAACCGACGAAGCGCTCGGGCCGCGCGCAATTGGACTACATCGAAACTGCATTCGATCTCGTCAAGTCACTCGGCAATGCTGCACTAGTGACGGCTCCGGTCAGTAAGGCAGTGATTGCTCACTCAGGCTTGTCACGCGCAACTCACTTTTTGGGGCACACCGAATGGTTGGAAGCACGTGATGGCGCGCCGAGTTCAACCATGTGTTTTACCACCAAGCGTTTCTCAACGTCCCTGGTGACAACACACCTACCCATTTCGAAGGTGCCACGAGCCATCACTGCACGCAGGGTTGCCACAGCCACTCGCGCCTTGGCTGAGTTGCTCCTCAAGC
>CAZCNI010000203.1:0-4632 GCA_964499765.1 uncultured Polyangiaceae bacterium | reverse complement strand
ATCCTTGGGTCGTTGTATGCGTCGCGCCAACGGGAGGTGCGCTTCCCGCGCGCGGCGAAGCCCATCCACGGCATCGAAAAGCCGATTGGACGTCAACGTCTCCCAAATGTCGCCCAATAACACAATGCGCTCGAAGTCGCCTTCGAGTTGACACAGAAACCGCTCGAAGTTTGCGTCACTGTGCCCAAAAGCATCCGACACATCTCCGGGCCCTAAATGCAGATCCGAGATCACTGCTATTCGCATGATACATTCTCTAATGATCAGAATGTAGAGCGCCAACAGTGACGAGCGCGTGGCAACCGAGAAAACTCGCAGCAACTGCACGAACGGTTCGAACGTCACTGTTGCCTCGTTGTTGCCCAACCGTGCCGCTACTGACGCGGAGCGTTGGTTAATATCGTTGGCATCATGCTGTACACAATCATCGTATCGGGGGCGCTCTTTTCCGCCGCATTGGCCGCAGTCATGAGCGTGGCAACCCTTATCCTCTCGGACAGGGCACATCGATTGCCGCACGGAACAATTCCGATTAGCGTATTAAAACCCGTAAAGGGACTCGATGACGAACTCGAGGCAAACCTCGAAAGTTTCTGCCTACAGACTCACGAAAGGTACGAACTCATCGTGGGCGCCGCCGACTCGAACGATCCGGCACTGGACATCGCTCGCCGTGTCAAGCGTCGCTTTCCCCATGTGGCCTTTCGAATAGTTGCTGGCGAATGGATCACCGGCTTTAATCCAAAGGTACGCAACCTGCGCAATCTCCTATCGAAAGCGAGGTTTTCAGCGATTCTGGTTTCGGACGGGGACATTCGGGTTGACTCCGACTATCTAAGCGTAATGGCCGGTGCCCTTGAACGACCCAACGTAGGGCTAGTTTCGAACCTGGTCGTGGGCACGGGCGAGCAGACAATTGGTGCTGCGTGCGAGAACTTACAACTGAATGGTTTCGTCGCAGCCAGCGTTGCAGCTGCGCAGTTGATTGCTCGACATCCGGTCGTGGTCGGCAAATCGATGTTGTTCCGGCGAGAAACGCTCTGCTGCATCGGTGGATTCCAATCGGCAGCAGACGTGCTGGCAGAAGATTACTTACTCGGTCGGGCCGTACTCAAAGCAGGCTTTCGCGTGAGCACGCTCGGGTACCCAGTTTGGGCGATCAATCGCAATTGGAGCGTGTCGAAGATGTTGCAACGGCATACTCGCTGGGCTCAGATACGACGCCACGTTTCGCCGGGGATGTTTCTGCTCGAACCGCTCGCAATACCAGAACTCTGGCTGATGCTGGTGGCCGTAGCCTGGTGGCTGGCCCCAAGCCACTTTAGTGCGGCGCACACAGCGGTCGTACTCACAACCGTCGCGTTATCGGTTTCTATGCAAAGACTCGTCTCTATCTCTATGCAACGCTCGATACCCCAGTGGACGACGCTGGTTTTGCTGCCGCTGTCGTCGCTGTTGGCTTTCTACACCTGGCTGCGAGCGTGGACTTTGGACGTCGTGGTTTGGCGGCATCAAAGCTATCGAATTGGTGCTGGTTCGCGACTCACACTGGTGAACGAGCAACGACTTGCACCCACTCGCAGAGCGCGCATGCCAGAGGCCGCATGAGTATGCCTTCAAGTAGTAACACGCTGGTCGTGTCGATGGAGATGGGGTACGGACACCTCCGTGCTGCCCACTCGCTGGCAAATGCGCTGGGCACTGAAGTAACCTTGGCTGACGAAGCGCCACTCGCCGATGAGTTCGAGCGCATGTTGTGGCAATGGATCCGGCGAGCGCACGGACTGCTCTCGCGACCCACACCGTGGGCATTCCTCGAGCGCCCAGCCAACGCAATGATGGACCTAGTGACGATGATTCCTTCATTGTATGACGCAGCTGACCAAAGCAGGCCAGATGTGGCGGTGCTGGCCCTCCATCGACTGATCCGATTGGGCCTTGGCAAAGGCCTGGTTCGCACGTTGCGCGAGAGACGGGCCACGCTGGTGACCACGTTTTATGCGCCCGCAATTATCGCAGACGAGGCCGATGTTGGTCCGATTTATTGTGTGGTGACCGATGCTGATGTGCACCGAGTCTGGGTACCGAGGGACGCCGAACGCAGCAATATTCACTATCTTGCCCCTAGCCCACGGGTGGTTCGGCGATTGCGCTCATACGGTGTTCGGGAAGACAAGATCAGTCTGACGGGATTCCCGCTGCCGGGGGAAATCTCGGAGGTCGGAGATACCGGTACCAATCCACTCGCGGCGCAGGTAGCCCGTCGCATCGTACGGCTGGATCCTGACTATGCCTTCTGTGCATTGCATGCACCCATGCTCGAACGCGTTTTGGGCAAACTTCCCGAGGAGCAGCGCGGTCGTCCGGTGGAGATTGTGTTCGCCGTTGGTGGAGCCGGGGCTCAGGTCGGATTATCAGACACATTCCTGCCTCGCCTACGCGATCACATATTGCGCGATCGGGTTAGGATTCACCTGGTTGCCGGGACTCGTGCTGAAGTGGCTCAGCGATTCACGCAGCAGCTGCGTCGGGCCAGGCTCACTTCACGACTCGGTTCGGGTGTGTCGATTCTGTACGCTCCTGACTTTGCCTCTTACTATCGAGAGTTCAATCAATTATTGGCGCAATCCGACGTACTTTGGACCAAACCCAGTGAGCTCAGCTTCTATGCAGGCCTCGGCATACCGTTGGTACTTTCGCACCCGGTGGGTGCACACGAGCGCTTCAATCGCCGCTGGTTGCGCGAGCACGGGGCTGGACTGAAGCAGCGCCGACTCGACCAGTTTCCTGGGTGGCTCGACGAATGGTTACTCGATGGCAACCTTGCCGCTGCAGCCTGGTCCGCCTACACGCGGATACCTCGCACTGGAACCGAACAGATTGTGCAGTTGCTTCACGAAAGCAATGCCAACCAGACATCGCATTCCACCGCTAACGGCGACTTTCTTACCGCCGTACCTAGAAGTCGTACCGCCAAGGCAATGTCTCACGCATAAGTTGCTGACCTGCCGCCAGGTTGTCATCAAGCAGCGTCAAACAATGGATTCGTGAAAACAAATCAATTGGAATCTGCTCGATCCAAAGCGTCGTCGCGGACGAACGTTAAGCGACGATCTCAATATGTTGCTTGGTCATTCATCCCAATTCTCACGTTTCTGAGCTGTGGTTCGCATGTCGAGTCCGCCAGGCAGGTGGCCATTTCCGTGGCCCCTGTGGCAGCATCGAAGCCACATCCCTCAGACATTGTCGTGGTCTTGACCATCGACGGCGTGCGCTGGCAAGAGATATTCCAAGGTAGCGACCGAAGTCTCGGACGCAACTTGGGCCCTGAGTTTGCGTCTTGGCAATCGCCCGCCGCACTCACACCATACCTACACCAATTGGCCGTGGGCCGGGGCATGTTGTTCGGCGCAGACACAGCACCCATGGTGGCCAGCAGCCCCAGCACTGTCTCATTGCCTGGATACTCGGAGATATTCTCGGGTCGCAGTCCATCGTGTGCAAACAATGATTGCCCGGCGACGACGGAAATGACCTTGTTGGATGAGTGGACGCAGCGCGACCCGAGTGCGCAACTGACAATTCTCTCGTCTTGGTCGCGCATTGGCCGCGCTGCAGCAAAGGATTTGTCGAGGATGACCGTGTCAGCCGGACAAACCGTCAAGGTTCACGCCGAACGATTCTGCGTAGAGCCCGGGCTGTGTCTGCAATACCACGCCAGCACTCACGTCTCGGCTTGGCCCGGTGACGACGACTACCGACCCGATCGGGCCACTTCTGCACTAGCGATCGAGTATCTGCACGTTCATCAACCCGAGTTTTTGTTCGTTGGACTTGGCGACACGGACGAGCATGCGCATCACGGCGACTATCGGGGCTATCTACAAGCCTTGCACGCGGCCGACGCAACCGTTGGCGCGATCAGCCAATGGCTGCTCAAAAAGGAACAACAGGGCCACCGAACCCTGCTCGTTTGCACCACCGACCACGGGCGCTCACACGGGTTCAATCACCATGGGGGTGCGCCGGAGGCCGCGCGTGTTTGGGCCCTATTTGCTGGTTCTGTCGTGGCGGCGCGAGGCCAATCGGTTGCGAACACTACGCGCCTTGCCGACATTGCTCCCACAGTAAGAACCTTCATCGATCTGCAACGTGACACTCAGTCCGCTGCGGGGCAGTCGCTGTTCGCAAAGCTCAGTGGCGGGGAGTACCCGACCAATGAATCGGTGGCCCTAACCACTGGCCATACGCGCAACTGAGTCGCAAGTAGTGTGGGGTCGCATCGGGCCAGGGTCCTGCCCGCGGCTCTGTCTCGAGGCTGCATTACCCCACTGCAATTCTTCTATTCCGACACTCGCGGGGTTCGGGTCGAGTGAAGGTGAAAAGGATAAAGGGATGAGGAGATGTTGCCCAATTGTTACGACAAGCCGCGGTAAGGCAGGTGACAATACGTGTCTCAACGTGGAATCCGTCATGCTTGCGCGTTCTGAATCGCCCCGCGTACTGCTCGTGGATGACAATCCGCAGACACTCGATGACACGGCGTCGTATCTTAGGTCCCGGGGCGTCAGCGTCGTTGCCCTAAGTTCGCCGTTTGGCGTGACCAACACGGTACGACGTGAGTACCCAAAT
>CAZCNI010000202.1:0-4639 GCA_964499765.1 uncultured Polyangiaceae bacterium | reverse complement strand
GTTCGAAGACCCATTGGCCGTGCGGCGCAGCCTGGGGTACCTGCCACAACGGGCACCCCTTTACGGTGACATGAGCGTGCAAGAGTACTTGCTGTTTGCCGCGCAGATTCGCGGCATGGACGAGAGTAAATTCAAGTCACGCATTGGCAAGGTCATCGAGGTCTGCGGGTTGGCCCAAGCGCTAGGCAAGCAGATCTCGCACCTGTCCCACGGCTACCGGCAACGCGTGGGTCTTGGGCAGGCGTTGATTCACGACCCAGCCATCTTGATCCTGGACGAACCGACCAGCGACCTCGACCCAAATGAAAAGGCCGAGGTGATGCGGTACATCAAAGAGATCGGTAAAGACCGCACCATTCTGCTCTCTACGCATAATCTTGCTGAGGTTGAAGAGTCGTGCGCGCGGGCGATCATTATCAGCAAAGGTCGGGTGGCCGCTGACGGTGCGCTCGACGAGATCCGATCGACGACGGGACGCGTGCGTTACGTGGTTGCAGTGGATGAACAATCCGCTGAAGGTAGCCACAAGCCGCCCACGGCAACTGAACTGCAACAGGCGCTCTCGGCCATCAAAGGCGTGCGCAATGCGCGCGAGTTGCCGACTGACGAGAAGGCGCACCGGTTCGAACTGTCGGGCGCACACGACGTGGATCTGCGGGCGGAGTTCTTCCGCTTGATGGTTCAAAAGGGTTGGACACTGCTCGAACTGCGCCGCGACGCGCAGAGCCTCGATGCCGTGTTCCGCGAGCTAACACGGGGCGATGAAACGCTCGACCGTGGACGGCCCGTAGTTTCTGATGATGACGAAGCCGACGGTGAACCCGACTCGGCACCAACGTCCGACGACGAGGAGTCATGATGTCGCCGATGATGACAATCGCGAAACGCGAGTTTCGCTCCTACTTTGATTCTCCACTAGCCTATATCGTCATTTGCCTCACGTTCTTCCTACTGGGTCTGGCCATCTTCGTGGTGGGTGGTTTCTGGAAGATTGATCGGGCAAGCATGCATCTGTTGTTTCAGTACATGCCCCTAGCGTTGACCATGCTCGTCGTGCCGGTCGTCACCATGCGTTCGATGGCCGAAGAGAAGCGCAGCGGTACGCTCGAGATGCTGATTACGCTGCCGGTCAGGGACAGTGACGTCATACTGGGCAAGTACTTGGGTGCACTCGGCCTAGTTCTGATTCTGGTTGTGGCCACGGCGCTCTATCCAATCTGTATGTTCTGGGCTCCGTGGAACCTCGGGCCCCTCGACATGGGTCCCGTGTTCAGCGGTTACCTGGGATTGATATTGTTCAGTGCAACCGCAGTCGCAATTGGACTGCTTGTCAGTTCACTCGCCGAAAGCCAGGCGGTGGCCTTCTTCGTGACCTTCTTTGTGCTCATCGTGCTCTGGTTCATGGGTACGGCTGCTGAGCACGTGAGCAAGGAATGGTTGGCGAATGCTCTGATGTACATGAGCTTTCAGTCACGTCTCGAGGGTTTCTCTCGGGGACTCATCGACACACGAGATGTAGTGTTCTTCTTGTCGGCGCTCGTATTAGCGCTGGTTTTTTCTTTCCGGGCGCTCGAACGGCGCAAGTGGGTGTAAATCATGGCAACGCAAGAAAGAAAGCGCACAGTTGCCGCCCAAACGGGCCTATATCTGCTGGTCGTTGCCGGCATTGCAGTTATCGTCAACGTGTTGTCGTCGGGCGCTTACGGGCGCATCGACGCTACGTACAGCAAGCGTTACACCCTAAGCGAAGGGAGTGGCCGCTTGGTGCGGAACCTCAAAGAGCCCATCCAGGTGGACGCCTACGTGACGCGCGGGCTAGCCCAACTGGACACCTTCGTGCGGGATCTGACCGATCTGCTCAAAGAGTACCAACGCGCGGGCGGCGGGAAGTTCAAGTTTACCCTGATTGAGGCAAGCACCGACGAGCTGCGCTCGCGCGCAAAAGAGGCGGGGCTCGAGCCCATGACTTCGATTGACGCTAACGCGGCATCGGGTGACAAGGCCGAGATCGCCCAGGGCTACATGGGTCTCGTCATCAAGTATGGCAGCGAGAAGGAAGTCATCCCGCAGATGTCTCCCAACATGGGCACGGGCCTTGAGTTCTGGATCACCAATAAGGTGCGCGAGGTCACGGACCGCGCCGAGAACATCAAGCACAAGGTGGGTGTCGTCACCAACAAAGACGAACTGAAGCTGACGGACAACAATCTGTTGGCTCGCCACGGCAAGAACGGTTCGCCAGCTCTGCAGGCGATACTTACCTCCAACTTTCCTTTCTATACCTTCACCGATGTCGACCTCAAGGACGGCAATGAAGAGATTCCAAAGGACTTGGCAGGTCTGATCATAACCCAGCCGCGCAAGGCCTATACCGAGCGCGAGTTGAGGCGGATCGACCAGTTCGTGATGCTCGGGAACAAGTCGCTCGTCATCTACGCTTCTGCCGTTACGCTCAAGCCGCAAGATCCGACCATGGAAGCGCAGCTGGACCTGCATGGCCTGGACAAGCTGACCCAGGGCTACGGCATCGATATGAAGAAGGACGCTGTGATGGACTACGGCGCGCAGTTCAGCTTCATCGTGCCAACCAGTACTGGGCAATTCGCCGCCATCCGTCACCCCGCGATTGCGCGTATTGTCGATGACCCCCGCGCGGACGAAAAAGAGCGCCTGCTCGACACTCACTTTGCAGGGTTCTTCCGTATTCCGGAGCTATCGTTCCCGTTTGCCTCCAGCATCGAGCTGATTCGAAACAAGCAACCCATGGACGTGGAGCTCAAAGTCGTTGCGCGTACGACGGCACAAACGTCAGTCATTACCGGCGAATCGGTCGACTTGAAGCTGAAGACGGATTGGAAGCCCAAGCCCCCGTTCAAGCAGCAGGCAGTGGCGGCGTATGCTAAGGGCAATCTCAAGAGCGCGTTTGCCGAAGCAAAAGACGAATCGATCACGGTGCCTGAGCGTTCGCCGCAGCCGTCGCGTGTCTTGGTGGTAGCCTCGAGCGAGTTCCTCACGAACCCGTTTGCGTATGCTGGCAACGGTCAGGAAATGGGCGGCCAATTCCAAATGATGGGTTCCATCGGTGGCGATCAAATGCTGCAGTCTGTGGCTCAGCCGTATGCGGAACGTTACTTGATGAACACTATCGTGTCCGTGAAGAACACGCTCGACTGGATGACGGGCGATGCGGACCTCATCGAGGCTAGTGCGAAGATCATTGGCGATGCCAACTTGACCTATTCGAGTCTTGGCAAGCTCAATCTTCCGGCAGACGCCGACGAGGGAACCATCAAGCGGTTGGACGAAGACTATCGCGCCAAGCGCCAGAGTCTGCAAACTTCCGTACAATGGACGCTCACTCTCGGCGTGCCAGTGTTGTTTGCGCTGTTCGGAATCATGCGCTGGCGGCAGCGGGGTAACCTGCGAGTGCGCCGCGCGGCATAAACCACTTTCTGGGGAATTGCATCATGGCAATGAGTACAGACAAGAGACTTGCAGTCGCCGTCGTCATTTTGGTCGCCCTTGGGGGCGCGCTGTATCTGCAGACGCGGGCTCAAAAACACGAAGAAGCCAGCTACACTTTGCAATCCGGTTCGGCTCAACTTCCGAAGTTTGGCGTGTCAGAAGCCGAAGCCAAGGCCATCGACCAGATCACGATTCAGCAGGCGGCGACCGACGCAGGCGTTGGCGCGAAGGTGGTCTTGAAGAAAACGGGCGAAGAGTGGAGGCTGGTCGAGCCGGTGAATGCCAAGGCCAACGCTTCGAACGTGGACGGCCTACTTGACAATCTGAAGCAACTCGCGTTGACCGAAGTCGTGAGTGACTCAGCGGACGTTTATGCTCAATATGGCGTCAGCGATACCACCGGGCTCCATGCCGTGTTCAACAAGGGCTCGGACGTAGTGGCGGACCTCTACTTCGGGCATGGCGGTAGCCGGGGCCAGATGATGCGGATTGCTGGCAAGACCGGCGTATTTGGCGTCAAGAGCTACTCCAGCTACATCTACACGCGTGACGCCAAGCAGTGGCGCGACATGCAACTGTTGAAGTTCGACGAAAAGCAGGTCAAGTCCGTCGAGATCACCAACGAGCATGGGGCATTCGCATTCACCAAGCTTGCGGACAAGGACAAGAAAGAGGGCGAAGGCGCCGACAAAAAGACCAGCTGGGACGGCAAGTTCCGCAAAGGCAAGGGCGGGGCGCTCACGGCTATTGCTCGCTTTGAATCGAGCAAAGTCGACGACATGTTGCGCGCTTACAAGGAACTCAACGCAGTCGACTTCGCGCAGGCCAAGAGCCCCGTGGAGACCGGCCTCGAGGCGCCCTCGGCTACCTTGGTTGTCACGCTCGAAGACGGGGCACGAAAAGTCCTGAAACTCGGCAAGTCTGACTCGTCCAATCGCTGGGTGACGACTGAGGGTAACCCCGAATCATTCACCATCAGCTCGTACGCGGCTGACTGGGCCACCAGCAACGTGGACAAGTATCAGAAGCCGGAAGACAAGAAAGACGACAAGAAGAAGTAGCACCGATCCCACGCGCAGCCGGGCAACGTCAGTCCACGCGCGTGGCTACACATCTGTCACATTTCAGACAGGCCGCCCGCTAAGCTCGTTTGCTGGCGGGCGTCGCTGCAAGT
>CAZCNI010000201.1:0-4641 GCA_964499765.1 uncultured Polyangiaceae bacterium | reverse complement strand
CCGACGCGTCGGCTTTGAAATCGTCGTAGTCGTCGGGGGGCATGTACGCCGAATGGGGATCCAGTGCGCTCACCATGCCTTCGATCGCGCCTTGAACCAATTTCTCCGTTGGAGCTGGTTCGACGTACTCTTGCTCGATTCGGTTCAGCACCCTTGCGAACTGATCGACCAACTCATACGGGTCACTTCGAATCTGCCCGTTAGCAAGACCCGCGAGAGTCGTCGTTAAACAGAAAAAGCCAGTACTTAGTCGTCGCACGCAGCACCCTTATCAATACCTAGCACGGGTAAAAGGGAGATTTTACGTTCAGTGGACTACTGGCCGACCTGGAAATACTTCAATTATTATGACTCCTCGATTGATCGGTTGGCCTCAAAGGTGATACAGATGATCCCGAACTCTCACACGGGTGCTTAGGCACTCCAATTTTGCGAAGCGAGGTTTTTAGCGTGGCCGAAAACGGACCCAACAAGGCTGGTAGCGATAAGCGAAAACAGAGTTTGTACTTCCCCGAGGCCATGCTCCAGGAGATCAAAGACGAGGCTGCTCGTCTCGATCGCTCCTTGTCCTGGGTAGTGCAGCGCGCGTGGAAGCTCGCACGCCTGGATGTCAAGAAGATTCCAAGCGTGAATGACATAGCTGACGATGAGGATACGGAACCCGTTTGATCCAAACGGGAATCGTGCCTTCATCTACAGGGACAGGGTAATTCGTGGAGCGGCTTGAACCAGAGACAACTGGTCAACTCATTGCGTTGGTTGCTCATGATTTACGCAATCCCTTGTCGGCTTTACAAAGCAACGTGAGCTTTGTTGCCTGCGCCTCAAACATCAGCGACCCCGAGCGACAAGAAGCGCTGGATGACGCAGGTATCTCTTGCGAAGCATTGGCTCATATCATCGACAACCTGGACGTCGTCAGTCAGTTCTTGCTGGGGCGACGTCAAGCTTCGCGGATCCGCATTTCAGCGGCGGGCGTTGTCAGCGAAGTCATCAGTCGATTTGATCGGATCGCCCGAAGTCATGGGGGCCGGTTGCAGGTCTCGCGAGAACTAGCTTCGAATGACGTTTACGTTCGTTCGAATCGCGAAATGCTGTCTCGAGCATTGGGAAACCTGGTCTCGAACTCAATACAGTATGGGGGGGGCGGGCCTGTACGCGTTGATCTGCGAGTACAAGATCTCGAATGCATTTTCTCGATCTGCGACGGAGGCGCTCCTGTAACTCGGGAGCTGCGAGACACTGCATTTACCGCAGAGGGCCAGCTAGCGGCAAAGACAAACGGCGGGGGACGATACAGCCGTGGACTTGGTCTTTTCGCGGCAACCATTGCAGCCGACGCGGCTGGGGCACGCGTTCAGGCAGTGGAAGAGGAAGGTCACAACATGTTCCTGCTCTCTGCTCCACTCGACTAATACCGAGTTCTTCGGTGTTTTCTCAAGCTCCTGAGTTTGTCCTGTGCGGCACTCGCTGATCGAGTGAGCGCTGTTAGGTAGTTCCCAACGCCCAAAGTGAGCGTAAGGTTTCTAACTTCTAGCGAGAACGCATTGTTCGCTGAGAACTAGGTTAGGAACCAGCGCTAAGTCTTATGGTTGAAGTATTGCAACCGCTTCGGGCTCTCGAAAAAGGATCTTGCCCGTCTCGCCCGGGCAGCCCCAGCAGGTCGAAAAGAACAGGCGAGTTCTTATCGAGTCGTCGAACGCCAGTGCAACGGGGCCAGGTTCATTCTTCATGATGAAACTAGCCGCCAAGCTATAGTCATCTTTCGCAACGATATTGTATGCCAAGACGAAACTCGTGTCCTTCATGTGCCCGACGACGAGCAGGATCTGTACCCCGACGCTTGGATTCCAGATGATCGGTGCTACGGAGAAAGTAAGGCCTTTCTTATCACCTGGACCCTTTTCGACGACCGTGTCGGCCGCTTCTGGTTCACGGAAGAACTGCGAACCATCGATAATAGGTTGGGTCACGCTGCTGGATTGCAACAACCGACCGAGTTGCAGCGAACTGGTGCTTGCCTTCTGATACGCCTTGCCAAGCGTCGGTTCCCTCACTTGTGCGGCATTGGGCGCACCTCGGCAGCAGCGAAAGGTCAGGGCCTTGTCGGTTGTCGCGATACGCCACGCGCTACGCGCTACGCAACGATGGGCCTCGTCCGGTGCGTCAGCAGTTGAGCCACGGGCAATGCCCATCACTTCTCCCGAAGACCCCAGATCACTCGCCGTCCACTCGCGGTTGGCAATCCCCATGGCCAGAACGTCGAAACCCGACCTGCATTTGTCCGCGTGGGCAAGACACTGTGCATCAAAGTGCTCCCCGGTCGAGTAAACGTTGTTGTCGGGGCCTTTGCAGGCGCGCTCCCACTCTAGCTCTGTGCACAGCCGCGAACCTGAGCTCGCGCAGAGGGCTCGGGCCTCGTCGCGTCCGACTGCTGTGCGGGGCGGACGCGCTGGATCATTAGGGTAGGGTAGTCGGTCAATCTCAAAGCTGCCGAGTTCAATCGAATAGGAGGCAGGCTCCAAGCTGGGTTGTCTGCCGGGCGTGCCTGGCTTGCTTCCTACCTGCAACTGACCACTTGGAATCTCTATTCGCTCCCCTGCGAGTGGTGCCCGAACCGCTGCGGGAATCGAGTCGGTTTTTATCTGAGGAGTTGGCCTCGGTTCGGTGTAGCTGCGGCGGGACTCGCCTCGACTACAACCCATTGCGAGACATACCACTACGACTGAGATTGAGCAGACCTTGCGCACGGTCAGCCAAGAGTATCTCGCCAATTTCGGTTCCGCGAGTCATGTTTTCGACTAGACTTCTGGACGGGTGGGTGACAATCGACGTGCGATGGCCAGAACACCGAACTTAGTTGTTGATGTCCACAAGGTTGTTCGTCTTGCGGTAACGTTGCGTGATGATCACGGCGAGTCGCTACCGACTGACAATACAAGCCTCGAAGTCTTGACCGGATTTGGTCAGCTCCTCCCTCACGTGGAGCAGTCGATATTGGGCCTAGAAGTAGGCGAGAAGTGCGTTCTCGAGCTCAAACCGGTTGAAGCATTCGGAGAGCGCGACGAGGCTAAGGTCGTCGAGTTCGATCGAGACGACTTTCCGGAGGACGTTGCTCAGGGTGACGTCTTTGATGCGGAGGGCGATAACGGCACTTTTACGCCACTGTCGGTGTTGGAGGTGCACGACGACTGCGTGCTTGTTGATATGAACCACCCGCTGGCAGGCAAGCGCGTAACAGTAGAGTTCGAAGTTCTTGGGGTTCGGTCGGCCGGAAAGGAAGATCTTCAAGCGGCGACCATCGCACGACAAAACATCGGCTTGCAGCCTGAAGACACCCTTTTACCCTTGAACCGCTTGCTAGGAGGGCGTCCCCGGCGCTAATACGCCCCGCGTTCCGCTCTCGCGCGCCGCCCTGTGCCCCGCCGCGGGCGAAGCTACCCTAGGAGTTCGATAACATCATGCGCGATCCTGAGATGTTCAAATACGATGTGAGGGTCCGTGAGAGAATGCTCCGCGGTGGGCGAATCACGGTGGAGGAAGTCAGCAGCCTGCTACAGGCGCTTCCTGACGTGGAGAGCGAATGTGAAGAGGTTCTTTTGCCTCAACCCGCCCTTGACCTTGCGGCAACTGCGGCTGCGGCGACACGGCAGACCGCGTACTCTCCGGCACCCGCTCTGACTGAGGTACAGGAGGACGAAAGCCAAACTGACGAAGAGGCCGAAGCATGAATGATCGTCCGACGACGTCTGAGTCGAACGACGAACTGCTTGATGGCGAACTAGGAAATGCTGGCGGCGCGGGTGAGCAAGCAGACCTACCCAGCATAGATTTCTCAACGTTTGTGCTTTCTCTAAGTCACTCCGCATTGGTGAACTTGGGAGACGCGCCAAGCCCCGTTGATGGACGGCGGGACGAAAACCTGCCGATGGCGAGGCAGACAATAGACCTGTTGGCGCTGTTGGAGCTGAAGACCAACGGCAACCTGACGGGCGAGGAGGAGCGCGTCTTGCAGCAAGCGCTCTACGATCTGCGTTTACGATACGTCGAGGTAAGCCGGGAGAAGTGAGCACTACGCGAGCCGTTCTGTTTGCCGTTGTTGGCGCCATTTGCTGCAGCCAATGTCACGGCAAAGGGGGGACTCAACATCTAGCTGCGGGGGGCGCGGCCGCCCTGGAGACAGCGATGGATTCAGGGGTGCTTGCGTTACCGGCGAAGCAATGCCTTCCTATGAGTTTCTCTGATTTGGCTGCCGCTGCGGATCAGGCGGTCGTGCAAGTGCGCACCCGGCAAAAAAAACTGTCAAGATCGGGGCGGCGTCAGGTTACCGGCGAGGGGTTGGGTAGCGCTTTTGTCTACGATCCGTCGGGCAAACTGTTGACCAACTATCACGTGGTCGCTGATGCAACGGAAATTCTTGTGGCGTTCAAGGACGGTCGCGAACTCTCCGCAAAGGTGCTTGGTTCGGACCCACCAACGGATGTTGCTGTTCTTCAGGTCGATGGGGCTGGGCTGCCTGCTCTAAAGTTGGGGAGCTCAGAGCAAATACGCGTGGGTGACTGGGTTCTCGCGATTGGAAATCCATTTGGACTGTCGCATACAGTCTCAGCCGGCATCGTATCGGCAAAAGAACGGACAATC
>CAZCNI010000200.1:0-4649 GCA_964499765.1 uncultured Polyangiaceae bacterium | reverse complement strand
CGTGGTGTAGGTTCTTGGTTCGTATGGCGGCCTGCCAGCGTTCGAGGGCGGCGTAGCTATTGGCCAATGCAACCAATGGTTCCGTGGCGCCCGGGTCCGCGTCCAGTGAACTCTCGAGGACCTCAATGGCAGCCTCAGGCTTGCCTGCCTTACGCAGTACCTCTCCATACTGATATTGGAGCCGAGAGTACTCGAAGTTTCTGAGCGAGCTGCCGAATTTGTCGACGAGTGTTTGCAGATGTCCCGTCAATCGCTTCGGATCGCCCTTCTCGAACAGTGCACTAGTTGCGGCAATTAGAGTCTCGGAATCGTCGGGGACCATTCCAAAGAGAGCATCCAACGCCGTGTGAGCGCGATCGATGTTGTCGGTCTGCACTAGTGTCTGCACTGTCCGCGCTAGGACGCGACAGGCCTCGTCAGTCCTGAGGGTTTCGACTCGATCAATGACTTGTCCGAGATATTTCGAAGCCTCGATAAATCGTTTTGCGTCGAAGGCAATGTCACCGAGTACCGTCAAGGCGTCGAGATTAGTCGGGTCGAACTTGAGGGCGGCCTTGGCAGACTCGTCAGCGTGCGGGTGATCGCCGAGTTTCTGGTACTGGATTGCGGCCTTTTCGCCGTAGAGGCGCGCTTTGGCGCGTTCACCCTCGGTGTGTGCGATTTCCTGCTCAATGAGCTGGGTGGCTGCAAATGCATCTCCTCGTGCCAAATAAGCTTCGCGCAGCGCGATGGCTGCGGTCGAATGGCGGGGATTGGCGTCGAGCGCTTGCTTGTAGCGCTCAATAGCCATATCGAGATCGCCGCGCGACTGCAGTAGGCGTGCACCGCGCAGGTATTGTTCGGCCTTGGCTTCCGGGGTTGCTGCCTTTTCGGCTAGGGCATCAATGGCCGTGAGTGCTGCGTCTGCGTCACCCGTTGACTCACGGAGCCGCGCGAGACGTTCGAGCGCTTCAGCGTGCTGCGGGTCTTGCAGCAGCACGTCCTCGAATGCTGCCATGGCGCGTTCCGGCGCTGTCAGTTGATCAGCTAGAACACGTCCCAGCTGCAGCCCGAGCGTGATCTTCTGTTCTGTGGACGACGCAAGCCCCAAGTGCTGCTCGGTGTAGTCAGCGACTTGGTCCCACTGGCTTAGAGCGCGAAAGCAACGGACGATGCCAACCAACGCAGGCTCGTAATTTCGATCGATATCGAGCACGGCCTTGTAGGCTTCAGCGGCGAGGTTGTGGTCCAGGAATTCTTCCTCGTAGACTCCTGCAATGCGCTCGAGGTACTGAATCTGTTGTCGCGGGGTCGTTGCCAGCTGAAGCTGCTTGTCCAAGACGTCCACGACGTCGCGATAACGACCCGCCTTAATATACAAGCGGTCCAGTGCCTTCAAGACATCAAAGTAGTCTGGGTTCTGCGCGCGCGCAGCTTCGAGCACTCGAATGGCCTCCGCGTCGCTGTTCATGTTGAACTCATAGGTCTCGGCGATTTTGCAGGTGATCGCGATCTGTTCCTCATCGCGGACTGCATCACGACGCGCCTCGAGCACCTTGATGTACCCAGCCCAGTCGCCGGTTTTTTCGCAAGTGCGGCCAAAGCCCTCGACAGCGCGCGCGTGGCTTGGGTCGTCGGCGATTACCATTTCGTACAGTTGACGGGCGGCGCCCACGTCATTCATCTGCAACTCGAGTAGCTCGGCCGCATCGGTGCGAAGATCGCGAGCGCGCGCTGGGGTGCGAGCTGCATCCGCTGAGCGTGTCAGTATGGCACCAAGTTCGGGCCATTGTTGCGAGCGTCGATAGATATTGGCCAGGGCTTCAAGGGCTGCTTCGTGTGCTGGCTCGGTAGACATGACGGACTGAAAGCAAGCCGTTGCGAGATCGGGCCGACCCGCCTTGTCCGCGTACCATCGCCCCACACGTACCAGCAGCTTGTTCTTGACTTCTTGCGGTAGCGTCTTGTCTTCAAGTGGTCCGTTGCAGGCTTCGAGGACATCGAGCCATGCTTGAGGCTGCGACCCTGCCAACCTTTCGATCTCGTCGGCGTACTTATCCTGCTCGACGTCTTCGCAGAGGGCCTGCGTGTAGGCGACAAGTGCCTGATCAAGATCTCCCAGCTCCTGCAGGTAGATGCGGCCGATTTCGGCAAAGGCACTTCCTCGCTCGGTCCGGGATTCCGCTTTTTGCCCCCGTTGCAGCAGCACTTCGATCAGTTCTTCGAACTTGCCGAGACCTCTGAGCACACGTTCGAGCGCTGCCACGGCCTTTTCGTCGGTTGGGTCGGCGTCGAGTGCCATGGCATAGAGTTGCTCGGCCTTTTCCAGGTTGCGCACGGCATGTTCATAGAGGCCAGCCGCACGCAGCAGCAGGTTCTGGCGTGCTGCTGACCGCATGTAATCCGACGCAGAGATTGACGTGGCGGCCATGAACATCGCGTCTGCGATGCGACTCGGATCGGCGCCACTATCTACGGCTGCGTCAAGTGAGGCGGCAACCTCATCGTTGTCGGGCTCGGCGAGCAAGGCTTCGATACGCGCGTCGATCTCCGATTCGGGGATCTCGGATACGCGGTGTGCCGAAGTGCCCAGGTCGAGTGCCTGTAAGCGCGCCATCATCGATTGCACACCATTGGGCCGCTGTTGGGGTTCCTTGGCCAGCAGTGATAGAACGAATTCATCGACCTCGCGCGTGACCCAACCCCGAGGAGCAACCGAGCTAGGTGCCGGGACCTGCGCGTGCAAATGTGAATAAAGGGCGTCGATTCCTTGGAATTCAAAGGGCCGTTTACCCGTGATGATCTCGTAGATGAGCGAGCCAAAAGCATACACGTCGGTTGCAAATGTCGCAGGGTGACCGAGCAGCAACTCAGGTGCGGCATAACGCACCATTGGTACGTTCGACGGGTCCCCGAACAACTGTTGACCGGTCATTCCGAGTCGGTCCATGCCGCCGTCGAGCAGTACTGGCAGCATGTTTCCATTGGCATCGCGGGAAATCACGATATTGTCGAGATGAATTGCACCGTGCACGATGCGAGCCTCGTGGTGCTGCGCGAGACCCTGCATCAAGTACTCCAAGATCGGGCGGGCTTCGCCCAGGTGCATGGGGCCCGAACGTTCCATGCGTGCTCGCAACGTTTGCCCTTCAACCCAGTCGTGCACGATAGCGACGCGCTGAGCGTCCTGCACTAGTTCGAGGTTGGTAACGATCGCAGGATGATTCACTCGCCGCGCGAGTCGAGAAAAGACGCCAAATCTTTGCAGGCCACGCCGATCGCGTAGTGCCTGGTGATTGAGCACTTTGACGCGCACTCGTCGATCTGCGAGTTCTCCGGCATAGCTGTGACCCAACCGACCGGTGCCAATCAGTCGAAGTATGGTGATTCCAGCGAATGTTTGGCCTGACGCGATCGCGTCATCTTGCGAGAAGCCTTGAGCGCGCACTTCGTCCAATTCGACGGATGCCTGCGGACGCAGAATTCTGACTGCGTCACACAAGGCCTCCATCGCATCTTGGTCGATGCAATAACTCACCAGCGCACGCGCAAACGAACCGCAGGCAGCCGTGCCACCGATGCGGTCGGGTTCGAAACCCATAATGTTTCTTGCAAGCTCGAGTAATGATTCGAGGTCGAAGAGTCGTTCCAGTTCAGCGTGAAGCGTATCGATCTGCATGTGCGTCCTTGTCGCAATAGGGCCGTGTCGCATGTTTGATTCAACATTGCGATCACCGAGGGGGGCTCCCGAGCGCGGGGAACCATACCTCGACGGCTTGCCCAACGTGCACGAGAATTTGGCGATTTTTCAACCTGCCTTCGCGCTATTGTTGCGATTTTCTTCCCCTGGCGGCAGAGCCCATGGCAAAGTCCCAGCGATGTTGAATGATTGGCTGACTCCCGAAAGGGCACTGCCAGCGGCTCTGCTGCTGATGTCGGTCGTTGCCGTGCCGATTCTCGTGTTTTCTCCGACCGGAGTCGAGCGTCTACACCACCTAGAGGCAGAACGTGATCGCGCTGACCGGGAGGTCGCCCAAGTGACGAGGCAAATCGAGCAGCTCCGCGGGGAGGTGGCTCGTGCGAAGTCGGACCCGGCCGCTCTTGAACGAATAGCTCGCGATGAACTCGGGTTGGTCAGGCAGACCGAACTGGTCTTTCAGTTTGGCCGGTGAGCCTCTTTCCGTCTGGCGTTCCAGATTCAGAATCGCGCCTGAAGACCAATGTCGACCTCCAGCCAGGTCTGAATCGCGCGCAGCATACCGGCGGTTACCCCTACTGCCGCAAAAGCACCGATATTGTTCGAGAAGTCATACTGGGGCCCAGCCAACAGCTGCAACAAAAAGTCTTTTTTGTACTCTTTGCCGTCGACGGGTCTACTGCCCGTGCCAGATTCGAGTTCCCAACCCACGGCGGGTTGCAGGAAGAATTTGAAGGCAGCGTCGCGCGCCGTATAGATCCGAGCACCGGCACCGAGTACCACCAGTGGGCTAGTATGAGTGGTGGTTTCAGCGGCAAGACCAAATCGCGCCCAGGCAAACGGCTCCACTGCGTTGATGGGTGCGAAACCGATTGCAAGATCAAGTGCTAGAGGCGCCCCGAAGCCGCAGAACTTCTTCGGATCACTGCTCGCTGCTGCGAGACCGCAAGTTGGTGAACTGTCGAAGCGAGAG
>CAZCNI010000199.1:1216-4666 GCA_964499765.1 uncultured Polyangiaceae bacterium | reverse complement strand
GCATGCTCGCGTTCATGCAGAGCAATCTCGACCTCTCTCAGGGCCACTTGTTCAGCAACCGTGGAACGCGCCTTGGCCACGTTTGCTTCCAACATCCTCTGCGCATTCTCAGCCGCGTGCGGGTCGACACCTGGCAATGGAACGCTTAGGTTTCCGAGCACATACCAGTCACCCGTACCCTCGTGGGTAACGGTAGGACCGATTTCAATGTGAGGTTTGCTCAGGGATTTACCCAACTTCGCGCCACGTTCGAGTGTTAGCGCGTCGGCACGCAATGCTTGTAGTTCCGGTGCCTCGGTGAGTACGCGGCGGCGCACTTCGTCTTCGTTGATCGGGTGAGCCTCGTGTTGGATGTCGCCCTCGAGCTCGATCGGTTCATGCAGCCCAATCCCACACACGTAGCGAAGTTGGGCGTCGGCAACCGTAATTTCACCGAGAGCGGAGAGCACGCTTGCCTCAACCGAACCAAGCAGTGCACGCGCTAGTGCTGCCTCGGCAGGAGAAGACTTTCCAACCGCCAAGCGGGACTCGGCAACGCGAAGGGTTGCCTCTGCCCCTGCAAGCGAGTCTTTGCGGATCGCAAGGACTTCCCGAGCAGCCCTGGCATCGATCCAATGGAGGCCCGCGCGAACTTTTGCCTCGCGTTGAACCGCGGCGAGATTCGATTGGGCACGTTGCTCGACCGCCTGCGCGTAGCCTTCTAGGTGACGCCCATAGCCACCTAAAGAGACCTCTTGGAACAGTCCTATCGTTGCATCCCATCCCAATTGGCCCCCGCCTGCCAGTCGCCGCGGTCCGATCGATAGAATTGCTCGCGGCGGACGGTGAACGAGCCGATTCGCAGCGGATTTGTAAGCCTCCACGGATTGTCGCTCGGCAGCCGGCTCGCGCAATTCTGGTGCGTTGCGCTCGGCCATCGCCATGGCAACCTCAAGACCCATTCTCGTACTGGAAGCTGTGGGCTGATTGTGTCTTGGCGGCACGGAATCGCCACCCGGCGCCTGTGCCAGCGCTGGCCCTGAAACAGAGAGCGCCAGCATCACAAATTTTGAGGACCACCGGCTAAGCGGCGGCTTCAAATACGCAGGGATTGCCAATGGTAGGCGCATGGACACTTGGTCCCGTGGTTTCAATGACCGCACTGGGTGGCTTTGCGGGTCTATGGTAAAGAGGCGCTGGCTAGCGGTCGCAAGAAACGCACACAAAGCGGACTCAGACCATCTGACAGATGTCGGAACCCAGCACTCCTCACCACGAATCAACGTCGAACCTGACGGATGATCGATCAGCTCGGCAGCTTGCTGTAGTGGTTGGCGCCCTGTGCGCCGCTCTATCGATCCACGCCGGGTTCGATATTGCATTTGATATTCAGGAGAAGCTGTCGTTCAAGCACACTCTCGTTGAAGACGGGATACTCGCTCTGGGCGTCTTGGGCGTTGCGGTGATCGGCGCTTGGCTATATCGATCGCTGAAGCGAGAGCGCAAACTGCGAGATGAGGCGGCCGGGTTGGTCCTCCGCTGGCAGAAGCGTGAGCAGGAGCTGCAGGCGGAATCCGCTGCGCTCGCTCAGCAACTTCGAGTGAGCGTGCTTGAGACGTCCCGGTGGAAGCGCGAAGCTGGAGACTTGCTCGCAGGCCTTGGGGTGGCAATTGACGCCCAATTCGAGCGATGGGTGCTCTCACCTGCAGAGCGTGAAGTCGCACTCTTCATGCTCAAGGGGCTCAGCCACAAAGAAATCGCAAGCATACGCCACGTGGGCGAAGCCACAGTGCGTCAGCAGGCCCAAGGCATTTATCGAAAATCGGGCCTAGCCAACCGAAACGATTTGGCTGCCTATTTCCTCGAAGATCTGCTGTTGCCAAGTCGCGATGCTGGCGCAACGCGACTCGACATACATCAGTAACCGTCGCATCAGAAGAGGTCGCGGACAGTTATCTGGGGCTGCTTACGCTGCTCGAGAACGCGGTTCACTGCACGCACGAGGCGCGTCTTTGCACTTCCTGACACGGCTTTGCCCAAACTGGCATAGCTGATGAGGCGTGGCGTTATTGGGCGACCCGAGTGTAGTTTCTTCTTCTCGACTGCAAGGTTCGCGGCATCTTTGCGACCCGCTAGCGCTCTTTTGCGAGCAACCCCGCTGAGAAACGCGCGATCCTCTTTGGTGCGCTGCTCCACTTTGCGGGACGCGGCCTGCAATCGCAGTTGATTGATCTTGCTTTCCTCGAGGAATTTCGCAAACTTCGTAGACATGGGCTTTTCCGGGCCGCCAAGATAGCACGGAGGCCCCCGTGAGCCAGCCGATGACTGGCTTTGGTGTGCTCTGGGTGAAGAACAGGGCGCGAGCCGCATACCCGGTGCTAGCGGGCTACTGGGCCCACCCCGGGGAAACGAGCTATCGTGCGCAGGCAGCCGATTCGCGCACCGAGCCCGATGCGTGCACTGCGATCACGAACGCAACCGGCTACGGGCCAGACCGGACTCCGTTCTGCAGTCCGTGGATGCAGTGCCAACCTAAACTGGTTAGAGTGGCCTCGTATCGCCCGATCTAGCCGAATTTCATGAGTCCCATGTCAAATCCGTCACCGCGCAGAGCTATCGATGAAGCCACACAATTCGTTCAGTCATCGACTGGCATGACCCCCCAGGTCGGCTTGGTGTTGGGTTCCGGACTGATGCACTTGGCCACCTTACTCACATCCAAGACGAGCCTGCCTTACGCGGCAATTCCACATTTCCCTCCGTCACGTGTCCAGGGACATGAGGGTACGCTTCACCTAGGCAATCTGGGCTCACAGCCCGTGGCGTGCCTAGCGGGCCGCTCACATGGCTACGAAGGGCATACGCCGGAACGCGTCGTGTTCGGTGTCCGCTTGTTGGCAAAACTTGGCTGCGAAGTCATCGTGCTCACCAACGCGGCGGGTGCCGTGGTTCCACACTTGGCGCCTGGCAAGCTGATGCTCATCACTGACCACCTCAACCTGACGGGCAACAATCCACTCATTGGGTGGTACGAGCAAAGCCCCCAGTTCGTGGACATGTCGAATGCCTACGATGCTGAGCTGCGCAACGTTGCGATTGATTGTGCTTCCGAAGCTGGCATCGACCTAGCGCAAGGTGTCTACGCGGGACTCAATGGGCCGAGCTACGAAACACCCGCGGAAATTCGGATGCTCGCTGGTTTGGGGGCAAGTGCCGTCGGTATGAGCACCGTCTACGAAACCATTGCGCTGCGTGACTTGGGTGTTCGCGTCTTGGCAATCAGTTGCATTACCAACCTAGGAGCGGGCCTTGCGGGTGCCGTCCTAGATCATGCGCACGTCCAAAGCGTAGCGCACACTGCGAATAACCAGCTCGAGAGTCTGATTGTGAAGCTCTTGGCCCGCGTGGGTGTGCGCACCTGAACACAACTACTAGGGCGCCCATTCTGCGCTAGAAGCGCCGCAGCCGAAA
>CAZCNI010000199.1:0-1116 GCA_964499765.1 uncultured Polyangiaceae bacterium | reverse complement strand
AAGCCCAACGCCTACGGGCTAGAGGCGTCAAGTAGCTTGCCGGTGAAATTCGCGAGAGAGTTGCTGCCTGTGCTCGCTGTATAGAGCTAAGATAGTTGAATGGACTTCGAAGGTCTTCTGTCGGCCGCGCGCGACGTACGCAGTCATGCGTTCGCGCCCTATTCGTCCTTCAAGGTCGGTGCTGCGGTTATGGGTGTCTCAGGCCGCATTTATGTTGGTTGCAATGTAGAGAATGCCACCTATGGCGCAACGATTTGCGCTGAGCGTGCGGCCATATGCTCGATGGTAGCTAGCGGTGAATCGCGATTGCTGGCTGTGGCCGTGTATACCGAGGCTGAACCCGCCGCCACGCCGTGCGGAATCTGCCGCCAAGTCATTGCTGAATTTGCTGAAGATGCCCCGATTGTGGTCGCTAATGCATCAGGACAAACCGTGTACTCGATTGCCCGACTGCTACCAGAACGATTCGCGTTGAAGTGAGAAGGCTGAAGCGATGAGCGACGAACTCATGAATGATAGGGTCATCCGTGTCGTGCCAGGGCACCCGCCGGAGTTGGTGGTTCATGATCACCCCACCAATTGTCCTTATTTGCCTAATCGCCCGGCAAGAATGCCACTGCGGTTGCCCGCAAGAAGCCTGAGAGCCGACGAGCTCGATCAACGACTGGCCGGCGGCGACCGACGTCAGGGAGTCGTGCTTTACCGCACCGAGTGTCCTGAGTGTGCCGCGTGCGTGCCTTTGCGTCTCGACGTGAGTAAGTTCGAGCCGAACCGCACGCAAAGACGAACCGTGGCCCGTGGCGATCGCCTGATGACCATCGAACTCGGACCCCCGATGCTTGATGATCGCAGGGTCCACCTTTACAATCGCCACAAACTGCTGCGCGGCTTGGGCGACGAGGATGGCCTAATCGATCGCGACGGCTATGCAGCTTTTCTCGTAGAGACGTGTTGCGACTCATTTGAGATGCGGTTCAACTATGAGGGGAGCCTCATTGCCGTGGCCATCGTGGATCGCGGCTTTACGTCGTTGTCGGCCGTGTACTGCTATTACGAGCCCAACCTGCAAAAGCTTTCCATCGGAACCTATGCCATTTTGAAGCAACTGCAGCTGTG